>CAYZAF010000200.1:0-4242 GCA_964476435.1 uncultured Syntrophaceae bacterium | reverse complement strand
TGCATCGGCATGATCATGGGCCCTGTCTTCATGGGTTTTCTCGTCGACCATGTCTCGACGCGGGTATCATTCCTTATAATGGCCTTTATCGCCCTCGCGTGCGCCGCGGCCATGCCCCCGGTATACAGATCGAATCTGCTCGTCCCCAAGAAGCTTCATTGATACAAGGGTGTTCTTTTGCCTTAGCGCGGCAATTCGCCATCGATCAAACCGGATGGTCGAGTGAAGCTCCCCGCCCACAGGGCTTACGCTTGCGAAAGCGCTCCCGGTCAAGGAAGATCGAGTGGAGCTGGTGCGAGCTGCGGCTTTTTTCAGTCGAGGTAGCTTACTGCGCCTCTTTTGCTGCGCTCGGCTACGCTGAACCTGTTCTCTGCCGCAGCGTATCCGACGATGACCGCGCACTGCACGGCATAGCCCTCCGGCACGCCTGCCTCTTTTGCCAGGTCTTTATTGCTGTCCCCGTTGAGGGCGCGGGTGGGGGAGACAAGATAGCACGATCCGAGCCCCAATCCAGTTGCCTCGAGGAGCATGTTCTCCGCGACGAGCGCCGCATTCATTGGACTGAAGGGCGCGTCAACGGGAGCGGAAAGGAGCATGAGCACTGGTGCCCCATAGAGCGGCTGATAGCCGGGCAGCGACGCCCGTTGCCGTGAAAACTCGTTGCCGGCATGAATCATGGCGTCGAGAGCCCGGTCGTTGATTCTTTGCCGGAGGCTTCCGTTCCTGATCACCGAGATCTGAAAAGGCCCGGCATTGGGCGCCCATTGGCCTGCCTCTATGATCTTTGCCAGAACATCGGGAGGGACTTGCCTGGCCTCATAGGCCCTCATGCTCTTCCTCTTTGTTATAGCCTCTGTCACATCCATCATCGCCACCCCTTGAGAAGATATTTGTTGCCATAATTATACGCCTCGGCCAGCGATGGCGCAGCATGTCCCGTAAGGCACCGCGCTCTTTTTTGGAGGGACGAGGCCGAGGTTCTCTAAAAAAGCAGCCTTGGGTACGGTCTCCTCCCAGTTATCCAGGCCTCTTTCTTTCTTGTTGCAAGGCTCTCTTTCGAGTGGTAAGAATAGTGTGGTGGACGAAAGGATAGATGCCAGGCGCCGGCAGCTTCAGACAGGAGGGGGAGAGATGCCTCTTGATCTTTGCAAAATAGGGCAGATCCTGAAGGATGCCCGGGAAGGGAAAGGACTCACTCTTGATGAAGTATCGCGCGCCCTGTTCATAAAGAAACAGGTCATCTCCGCGATAGAGTCGGGAGATTGGGGGAGTCTGCCTCACCCCGTCTATGTCAAGGGGTATATCAATCAGTATGCCGCTCTTCTTCAGGTCGCCGATCTCCTCCAGGCAGAGGCAGCGCCGCCGGAGGCTCAACCCTCTTTGGAAAAGCAGAGAGTCGTGACGAGAACGGAGAAGAAACGGGCGCCGAAGGCCTGGACACTGAAGAAGAAGCTCTTGGCAGCGTCCGCTATGGCTGTGGTAGTGGTGGGGTTCCTCATTTTCCAGAACCTCCCCAAGACTGCCCCTTCCGCCCCTCAGGGGCCCACAAAGGAAAGAAGCGAGCAGCCGGTCCAGGCGAGCTCCACGATTCAAGTCCCTGAGGCGACCGCGGACCAACCGGTCGCGCCAAACCCCGCTCCGGAACAGGTCGAGAAGCCCGTTCTCGAGCCAAAGACCCTGACCATCGCGTGCCAGGAGAGGACGTGGGTGAGGATCGTCATCGACGGGACAGAGCAGAAAGAGTTCACCCTTAACCCAGAAGAGGTGGTGAAGCTCAAGGCGGAAGAGAGCTTTGACCTCGTCGTCGGGAACGCCGGGGGAGTAACGCTCTTCTACAATGGGAAAGATACCGGTTTTACGGGAGAAGCCGGAGAGGTCAAGCGCATCCACCTCCCTTGAGCGATCTTCCGTTGGATGCTCGATTCGTGGCTCTCGGGAACCAGCGTTCACGATTTTTCCCGCAACTCCCGGGATTTGCCGAAACCGATCCGGGAAACGCCTTCCCTGTTATCTCCCTTCAGATTTCTTTCTTCCCCATTTACGGCAGCGGATAGATCAGCTTCGCCGTTGCAAGCTTCTGCGGATAGACGATCTCGACCTCCCCGTTCTGCCACTGGGTCATAAACACCGGCAAAGCGAACACGTGCTCCTGGTTGTACTTGACGGGGCCTACCTCGTAAGTCTTCCCCGTCTGGGCCATTGCCGCATTGATCGCGGCGGCATCGAGACTGCCGGCGCGCTCGATGGCGTCCATCATGACTCGGCCGGCCGTGTACCAGTCGGCTATGTGCTGGCTATAGGTCAGACTTCTCTCTTTCTCAAACCGCTCCTTCAGCTCCTTTGCGCCGGGATAAGGCAGAGAAGGATGCCAGTAGCCGGCCGCCATGGTCCCCTGAGCCGCCTGCCCGTTTGCCTGCCACCATTCCACAGGCTCGCCGCCCTTCTCGAAAAAAGCAGCTTTCGGCTTATAGCCCAGGGACCTCATCTGCTTCCACAACACGATGGCATCGGGGGTATGCATCTGCGAGATCATGATATCGGCATCCGCTTCCTTTGCCTTGCGGACCATGTCCCCGAAGTCGTTCGTCCCCACCGGAAAGTTGTTGTCCACCACGATCGTGTAGCCCATCTCAGGGGCGTTCTTTTTCCAGAGATTCCCCTGGATGATCCCGTCGGGCGTGTTGTTCGTGAAAAGGGCGACTTTCTTGTTCGAAGGCATCCCGCTCACCGTGAGGAACTGCTGTCTGGCCATCTCCAGCTCGTCGAAAAAGAGGTCCCAGACCCATTTCCAGCCGCCGGTCGGCTTTGCGCGCAAGAAAGCTTGTATGGGCATCCCCGCAGCGCTCATCGGCACGCCTTCCTTCTCGGCGGTCATGGCGCAGGGGATCACGTTCATGGGATCCCCCGTGCTGAAGAGGGCATGCACCTTGTCCTTGAGAATCAGGCGCTGAACGGCCTGAACGGCCTTTTCCGGCGTGCTCTCATCATCGTACAGGACCAGCCTCACGGGCAGCTTCTTCTTGTATTTCGACATATAGATGCCGCCCTTATTGTTTATGTCGGCCACGAGGGTGGTGTATCCCCACCCCATATAGATGCCGAAAGGCGCGTGTATTCCCGTTCTGTTAATCGGCGTGCCGACCACGATCTCCGTGGGGTCGGCCGCCCGGCACACATTGGGCAACGTCCACACGACGGCCAATGAAGAAACAAAAAGCACGCCGAGAGCCAAGCGAATCGTCTTGCTTCCATGCTTCATTTCAGCTCCTCCTTTTGCGTGAACCTTCGTTCCCGTCGCCCGATCATCTGCGGTTGTTCAGAATCGCTTCATTTCGCCCGAATGCACCAGGGCTTGCCTTCTCCAATAGGCGGACAAAGCGCCTTTCCCGGCGCCTAACCGATTGCCCGCCCCTGATGCACCGTCCGGCGCCCTGCCCCAACTACCCTGCTAATCTTAGCAGGTCAAGCTGCGGCGCGGCAAGAAAAAAAGATCCATTTTCGCCGATCAGAAGAGAACTGAGGAATTACCCGCTCGGCCGCCTAGGCGAGTCTGAACGGCCTGCCCCTTGAGGTCATCTCCAAGGTGATCCTCCGTCATCAGGACCTCAAGATGACGCAAGCCTACCCCGGCAGGATAAGTGAGGCCGAGGCTCTGCACTGGATGGACGCCCTTCACGAAAGATAACCGAAAACACGCTGGGGCCTCGATAACCTAAAGTACAACTCTACAGGTGGATATCCTCAAAAATTGCGATCCCGGGAAAATTACCAATCAGGTGAAGCCGCCGAGAGCGTACCCTTCACGAACTATCAAGATTTCGCAGCGGGGGGGTACTTCCTGTGCTCAATAATGGTCAAGTTTCTCTTGTATTTAGCGAGTACGAATGGTAAGTGATAGATGGGCAGGTTGGGGCCATGGCTTTAGCAAGGGAAAGAAGTGAAGAGTGTCCCCTTCTTCCGTTCGCCCCTTCGACACGGGTCTGAACGAAGAACCCAACATTTCATCGGGCGCGTGAAGCAACGAAGGCAGCTTGCAATAACTTCGACGCGCGAACGTCTAAACAAACATGGGCAGATCACGCCGCCTTGCCTTGCGGTAGAGGACCTGGCAGCCAATGTTGAGATGGTGAACAAAAGATGACAACCTCGAAGCCGGACTACGGAATAGACGGCCCAGGAATTGTGCGAAACATAACCATCGCCGGCGTGATTGCCGTTATCGTCGGCATCGTCGTCTATGTG
>CAYZAF010000199.1:0-6375 GCA_964476435.1 uncultured Syntrophaceae bacterium | reverse complement strand
CCCTTATCTCGATGTCATGTGGTCTAAAAGAGACAAGGATTTCCCGTCCGCGGAAGGCTGTTCCTTCTCGATTCGCATCGCCTAAGAGGGGCTGGGGTACCCGTCACGAAAGACGAGCGTAATAGGGATCAATATGCAAGCCCCGCGTCTACAATGTGCGGGGCTTCTCCCTAGTCCACGCGCCTGATTCCGAGGCATAGCCTTCTAGTAGGGCGTTCCTGTTCGCGGAGTATGACATGACGGAGGTAAGGGGCAGGAACCCGCGGCAGACCAGACATAGGCGCCGCGGGTGGCTACGCAATCGGTGCGTGAGCGAGTCTTGCGTGTCGACGGGTCAGCACCGGAGGCGCGGCGAATCGGAAGGGATAGCCTTCGAAAGCGGACGGTGGTCTGGGCTTTGAAGCGGAGAAGTGTTCATGGTCGGAAAGGGACAGTCGTGAATAAAGGGGCCTACCAGCCCCGGGAAGCGCCTGGCGAATCGGAAGGAATAGGCTTCGAAAGCGGACGGTGGGGTCGCCTTTGAAGTAGACAGGACTTCCTGATGAGAAAAGGAGAAGCCCGAAGCAAAGAAGCGGTCACTACGCTGGGCGCAAGCGTTTCGGAAGGAATAGCCTTCGTAGGCGGATGGTGGTATCTTTAAGCCAGTGCTGTCTTTCAGGCGGACAAGTCTTTCGCTCACGCGACGATGGTCGTTTGACACAACACTAGGCGTTTTTTTTGAATAAGGAAGGTGTAGGACATGGAAAAAACTATCCCCACGAGGCATGACGCTTTCTGCCTGCTCAATGAGTACAACACGAATCCGGCCCTGATCAGGCACGCTCTGGCCGTGGAATCGGTAATGCTCCACTTCGCGGACTTTTTCGGTGAAAAGGACCGGGAGAAATGGGGCGCCGTAGGCCTCGTACACGACCTCGATTACGAGCGGTACCCCGAGAGCCATTGCATCAAGGTCCGTGAGATCCTCGCAGACAGGGGCTGGCCGGAAGAGTATATCCACGCAGTCGAAAGCCACGGCTGGAAGCTCTGCACCGACGTGGAGCCCTTGCACAGAATGGAAAAGGTACTCTATACCGTCGACGAATTGACAGGCCTCATTTCGGCAGTCGCGATCCTCCGGCCGAGTAAGAGCATCCTCGACCTCACCGTGAAGTCCGTCAAGAAGAAATGGAAGGATCGGGCCTTTGCCGCCGGGGTCAAGAGGGAGGTCATCGAGGAAGGCTGCCGCAGTCTGGGCATGGAGCTGGACGTGGTCATAGAGGAGACGATTAAGGGCATGGCCGAGGTCGCGGATGCCATCGGCCTGAAAGGATCGGGTGAATGAGGAGACTGCCTGACTGTGGGAACTGGGTTCCCACACGGGCACATGACATCGGGCTCTCCATGGCTTATATTCCTCTTGTAAATGCCGAGCGGATTGCATAAGAGGCGCGCTAGGCAACAAGAAAGAGAGGTGGATGGCCATGCTTGGAGAGAAAGAGATCAGGGCTTACCAACTAAAGACGAACACGTACGTCTGCCCCATGTGCGTCTCCGGCGAAGAAAAGGCGGATCCCCGGACCCAGGTCGTTGCCGAGGATGAGATTCACGACTCGGGTCCTATGGAATGTGCGCGCTGCAAGAAGCCGATAGAGTAGGGTCCCCACGAGGGTCCCTGATAGCCAGGGGCATCCATATCCTCGCAGCTCTTCTTAGGTGAACCGGATTCCTAGGTAAGGTGCAGGACGCGCATATCCGTCCCTTCATGCCTATTCCCATACGAGAGAGACTGTTCTATAATGAGAGAGAGGCAAAAGACGAGGGAAGAGCAAAAGGGGAGGATGAAACGTGAGAATTGGCGCGTTTGACGTGAGCGAACCCGTTTCCGAATTAGACGAACCCTATGCCCTTGCCACCCTTCGTCCATGGATCGACGTGAACAATGTGGGGACCCTCGTCCTGACTGAGCTCGAGGGGAGATTCGGGGCAGAGGAAGTGGCTCGGCTCGCCAGACCGGGTCTTTTCTTCGATTTTACCCGATATAGGCCCACTATGTTTCTCGAAGGGGGTGCGCGCAACGTCTCGGTTCCCAATGTCTCCGTTCGCTACGCGCAGAGGGAAGGGAAGAATGGCCTGCTTTTCCTCCACCTCCTCGAACCCCACTCGTTCTCCGAAGTCTACGTCGAATCAGTGCTCAAGCTTCTTAAGGCCTTCAAGGCGAAGAAATATATCCTCCTCGGGAGCATGTACGACGTGGTTCCCCATACGAGACCCTTGATCGTCAACGGAGGGGCCGTAGGCGGCGAAGCTCTCCTTGACTTGAAAAGGTCCGGGGCGCTCACAAGCTCGTACGAGGGACCGACGACCATCACGTTCCTCATTTCGCAAAGAGCCCCGGAATTAGGGATGGAGACGCTCTCCTTCATCGTCTCTCTGCCCCAGTACGTGGCCCTGGAGGAGGATTACCTCGGCAAGGTGAGGCTCATGGAGATCCTCAACGTGCTCTATGACATCCCCATCGACAAGAAGGACTTCGAGAGGGCTCTCGAGCAGCGTAGCCTCATCAGCCAGAGGGTGGAGGGCAGCCCGGAACTTCAGAGCCTCCTTCCCCAGCTCGAAGCCATGTACGAAGAGCGGATCAAACGGGCCGAAGGCGAGGGCATGCCGAAGCTCACCTCCGAGATGGAAGAACTCCTCTGGACGACCATGGGAAAAGATCTGGGAAAGGCTTAAACTCTTCCGCTGCCGGCTGGCCTTTGGGCCCTTTTGCGGCACTACTGGACGCACTACCAGAACTTCGTCACGAACTTGAATCTCCAGCCGTCATCCTGAAGCCTCACTGAGGTTTCCCCAGGCCGCTCTACCTGCATGCCCTTCCCAAAGAGGAGGCTCCCGAGGCTCGTCACCTTGTAGCCTATCATGAATTCCGCGCCGTACTCGCCGAGGGACATCCTGCTTGGGTCCATGATGTCGAGGCGATCGATCCTGGCCAGCCCTACGTAGGGACTTTCATACTCCCCTTTTTCAAAGGAGAAGAGATAGGATTTCTCCTTGTCCTGAGGCAGGAGAATACTGGCCGAATTTGCCGCTGATCCCCAGTACGGGAAGGCCATTGCCCCACCGGACCCTGACCCGGCGTACCTGCCTTCCGGGATCGGCGCCACGGTCAAAGAGTCAAGGAGACTTAACGGTTGAGGGGGAGCGACTGGCGCGAGGCCCATCTGGCCGGAGGCTGCGGCGCCCTGTATCGGCGCCTCGGGCGGGGCGGCAAAACCAAGACCAGGCAATGCCAGAAACCCCGTCGCGACCAGAAGACAAAGGACGAACCGCGGAACACATGGAGGGAGGGGCCTCTTTTTCGATGCGATCAGGGCCGCATGAGACATAAAAACTAGAATAAACCCTAATCGCCCGGGTGTCAAACCGGGCTGTTCAAGCAGGGAAAGCGCGTCTGCCAGGAGTTTTCAGGAGGCGAGATCCTGGCGAGGCAGCTCCGGATGATGGTACCCGTAGAAGTCGTCGGCCCCTTGCTTGCCCATATACCGTGCGAGGACCCTCCGGTCGCACTTGAGCAGGTCCACGAGGATAAGACCGTCGAGGCTGCTTCCGAAGGCAGGGTCTATGTTGAACCCCATGAGTCTGCCGCCCAGCTTTACGTACTGCCTCAGCAGCACGGGCACGCCTCTGCGGTCCCCCTCGATGTCTGAGATCATCGCGGACAGATCGTCTATGTCGGCCGGGAGACTGACGACATCGTCGAGACCCAGCCGCTTGAGCGCTTGCCCCCTGGCCGGCGTGCGCGGGCGGATGAGCCTGGCCAGGTCGGGCGCGTAGTGATTGATTGTCAGATAGGAGATCATGAGCTGCTTGGAGAGGATTGAATAGTCGTCGCTGATGGTGACGGGGCCGAAGAGGGCCGTGTACTCGGGATAGAGCGCCACGAAGCGGGCGATCCCCTTCCAGAGGAGCAAAAGAGGCGCATAGAGCCTCTGATATTCCACGCGAACGAAGGATCTGCCCAGCTCTATGCCCCTGCGTACATGCTCCAGGAATTGCTCCCTGTACTGGAAGAGGGTGGCCGAGTAGAGACCTTTCTTGCCGAACCTCCGCAGAATGGGCTCTACCAGTCCAAGGCGATACGCGCCTACCACCTCGCGCTTCTCCCTGTTCCAGACGAAGAGATGCGTGTAGTAGAGGTCGAACCGGTCGAGATCGATTGATTTGCCCGTGCCCTCGTGTGCCTCTCTGAACGTGATCTCCCGGAGGCGGCCGATTTCGAAGAGCAGGTTGGGCATCTGGTGGGCTTTTCCGTAGAATACCCGGTATTCCTCTGAATCGATAAGGATCTGGTCGCAGGGAAGTTGGTCTACTTCGCGGCCGAGGACTGCCGGATCAACGGCAGCGGCGACGGCGCAAGACTTGGATTTCAATGGTCTCGATAAGTCCATTTTCGGTAGCCCCCGGCCCGTTGCCTCGCGGCACCGGTATTTGAGCGCGTATGTCCTCATGCGCAGGTACGTGGCTAGCTTTTCGTCGGTGTCAAACGCGTTCACCTTTTCGAAAGGGATAACATTGCCTATCCTTACCTTTATGGTTTTGTTCCCCTTGTTTAGGAATTCGTGGGGAAGGAGGGCGGTTCTCAGCTTCGGATGGATTATCCCGGCCAGTTGAAAGACGAGGCTGTTTGAGCCTTCGAAGAAGACTGGGAGCACGGACGATCGGGATTTCTGGGCCATCCTGCCTATGCTCTGGTGCCATGCGGGGTCAGCGATCCTCCGCTGATGCAGATCGACGTGGGAAACGGTGCCCGCTGGGAAGACGGCGAGTGCATGTCCCCCCTTCAGCCAGCCCATACCCTCCCTCAAGGACTTCAGGTTCCGCGCCTGAGACGCCTTTGCGCCGAAGGGATCCACAGGCAGGAGGATGGGGCGCAGCTCGGGAATCCGGCCCAGAATGTAGTTGGCCATGATCTTGGCGTCCGGACGAACGCCGAGGAGGAGGGAGGCGAGGATGAGGCCCTCGATGCCGCCGAAAGGGTGATTTGCCACCACGAGGAGCGAGCCGGACTGCGGCATTGCGGCGAGATCGTTTTCGCTCACCTCGCACTCGACCTTAAGCCTCCGAAGGGTCTCATCGATGAAGCCCCTTGTATCGCTCTTCCTGTCGATTTGTCCATATAAGCTGTTGAGCCGGTTGAGCATAAGCACGTAGCCCAGGGCGCCTCCCAGGAGGGCCGAGAGTTTCTGAGCCCTGGCAGGCAAGGGGAACGTGAAAATGTTGGTGCTGTCAACGCCTGTTCTCTTCAAGAGGCACTCCTCGTCTTTGGGCATCCGATAGGCTTAAGCTTTCGCAACGCTTATCCAGGCCATAGGCTACGCTACGTCTGTTAATGGGCGATGACCTTGCCGTGAATAAACCGTGAAGGCCGGCAGGCCCTTTTTGCCTCGGGGGGTGAGGCCTTAGGGTAATACGCAAAATAAAGTACCGATTCAGTCCTCTGCCCCTCGGCTGCGCCGTTTCCTTCGCTTAAGCTCGGTGCTTTCATCTCTCAGTGCGCTCTAGCGACTCCCGCAAGCCTCGCGAAAGAGATGGCTCCGCCAGGCACGAATCGGAACTCATTTCTGCAAAACGCTCTAGTGTTGGTGTCAAGCGACCATCGTCGTATGAGCGAAGGACTTGTCCGCCTGAAAGTCGGCACTGGGTCAAAGATAACACCTCCGTCCGCTCTCGAAGGCTATTCCTTCCGATTCGCTTGCGCCTTTCGCGCTGACCCGTTTACCACTCCAGACTCGTTCACGCACCGATTGCGTACCCACCCGCGGCCCCGTGAGTTTGGTGGCCGCGGGTTCTTGCCCTCTAGTCTTGTCGTGTGATGCTCCGCAAACAGGAACGCCCTACTAGGGGGCTATCCCTCGGAATCACCCGCGTGGATGAGAGAGAAGCCCCCCACCATGAAGGTGCAGGGCTTGCCTATAGGCACCAACACGCTCGTCTTTTCGTGACGGGTACCCCAGCCCCTCTTAGGCGATGCGAATCGAGAAGGAACAGCCTTCCGCGGACGGCAAACGGACCTGCATGCGTGGAATTCCAGTCACCTTATCTTTTGCACCACACAATATCGGATAAGGGCGTGTTACCCGTTACCGACTTCGTGCATTGCGACCTGCGGAAGTAGAATGCCCCTCACCCGCGGGTGCGTGAGCCTTCCCCTGGTCGGGGCGATAAGCAATTCTAGCGCCTCGGCTGCTAAGAGGAGGTAACGGGTGATGCGGCCTTAAAGCATAGCGCTAGAGCGACATGAGACGTGTGACGCTACACTAGTCTCATGTGATACTTAACATGTTGCTCTTATGGTTGGCGCGGCGTTAGCGTTGTGGTTTTTTGCCCCAGGATAAT
>CAYZAF010000198.1:0-2679 GCA_964476435.1 uncultured Syntrophaceae bacterium | reverse complement strand
GAATGGATGTGGATTTTCTTGCCGCTCCTCGTCACGCGGACCTGCTCTCTCTCGGCCTGTCCCCCTTGCGCAATGGCGAGGAAGTCGCCCTTGAGGAAGCTGTCTGGCGCCTTGGCGACAAAATGTCTCGCATTGGCCCGGAAGACCTCTATGTCCGGCGCTTCGTAAAGATCGAGGGCGGCCTTGTTGACATGGGTGGCCGCGAGGAGAGAGGCCCACTCCCTTACTTTCTCGGGGTGATCGTCAGCGTACTTCCCCAGGTCTTTGATCCCTGAGGCTCGAAGCCTGTCGATGTATGCCCTGGCAGCGGAGCCGTCCACTTCCATGAGGGCTATGGGTGAGTCGTCGAAGAGGCTGCGGTACCGCGCTTCGCTCTCCCTCAAGGCCTCATCGGCTGCCTTGCGCTCCGTGATATCCTGATTTGCGCCATAGGTCCTCACGGTCCGACCTGCGCCATCCTTGACGATTCTGTAGCGGACCGCAACAAACCGCTCCTCGCCGTCGGCCCGGATGATCCGGTGCTCGACATATCCCGAGTAGTTGGGATCAGTCGTGGCAATGGACTTCCCTATCTCGTCCGCGACGAGATGGACGTCGTCGGGATGGAGAAACCTCTCCGCATATGACTGAGCGGACATGAGTCGTCCACCTTCGTCTTCAGCCGTTGTCCCGTAAAGGGCATAGAAGTTGTCGTCAAAAACGAACATCCCGTTTTCGATGTCGCATTCCCAGTGAACGAGATGCGCGATGTCCATGGCGATCATGAGTCGCCTCTGGCTCGCCCGCAAATCCTCCTGGACCTGCTTTCGCCGGTTCTCGCTCCCTATGGCGGAGGCAATGATGCCGAGGACCCGTCCGTCTTCGTCGCCTATGCGATGGTCCGACTGATACACGACGCAAAGCGCTCCCACGGGCTCGCCTTCGCACCTGACCACCTGCCCGCAGTAAGTCTGGAGCCCATGCTTCCGGACGTTTGGATCACTATCGGCGTAGGGAGTTTCGGGCAAATTACCAATGAAGACGACACCGTCTTTGTTCCCGCGAATGACGTCATGGCATATATGTCCGTCAGGCTTGTCTTTCGCCTCGAATCCCGGCGGCGTCTGCCACTGTCCCGCAGAGCAAAGAAATCCGTCTTCGAGGCGGTTGTAAAGCGCGCTGTCAGCCGAGAGCAGCTCCCCAGCGAGTGCCGTAAGCCGGGTGATGTTGGAATCGGGATCAGGACCAAGCGACGCGAGGCAATCGCTGATCCTCTCTAACCGGTCCTTCATCATTGTCGGCGCCCCCTTCTCTCGCCTGCCGGAGGCTCTCGGCCAATACTCCCGAGTCATGATGTGCCGGGTCCCGTAACCGTCATGCAGGCGAGACCCGACTTTGAGCAACGCGAGATGCTCTCTCTCTATTATCGGGTAGTGACGGAAGAACATAAGACTCGGCTCCCGGCGTGCAGGAGCCGACGTGTCTTTAGTTAATTGGACAACCAACGTCCATTCACCGAAGGCCTCTTAAGACAACGACCGTACCCTTCCGCCGGTTCGGCGGCTCGTGATAAGGTTCTATTTGGGAGCCAGCTCCTGTCGATGAAGCCCGCGCCCGTGCAATGGCGTATGCAAAGCTCCCGCTGACAATATGGTGGGCCTATGGGCCAGGCGGCGGACCCTGCTGGTATCCCGATGGTGGTGGAGGCGGAGGCGCATAGTACTGCCTTGCGCCGGGGATCACGTTCCCCTTCGCGTACATGCATTGCTGGTACGCGATGTCGTAACGTCTCTGGAGCGCGTACTCCGAATCATAGGCCGGGCCGCTCGCCATAGCAGTTCCGCCGAAAAGACCGGTTGCTCCGCCAATTGCGGCGCCTGCACCCGCGTTACCCGTGGCAGCGCCGATTGCCGCACCTGCCGCAGCCCCCACCGCCGTTCCCACGATAGCTCCGGTGGCGAGGTTCTGGTTCGCGGTCTGGCTGGGCGACGCACCACCGATCTGCTGCTGAGCCCACTGCCTGCACACGGCGTCATCGGCCTGGAATACCTCAAAAGGCTTTCCCGGACCTGGCATCACGGCCACGCTCGGTCCGGTCGGCATGGTCGCGCATCCCGCGAGCATTGCCATGAGAGAGAAGAGAAGAAGAGCCCGTTTTCCGTTCATTGTGCCGCACCCTCCTTTCCCGACGGCGGAGGTGTCGGAACCACGGGCACCCACCCGCTCGGGCAACTTGTCACGTACGGGTAATACGCGTTTGAATCTCTGCAGTAGTACCAGTAGGATTGCTGCGGCTCACCGGGGACAGGAACCGAAGCAGACGGATAGCTCGGGGATGGATAAACATAGGGGTAGTAGTACGGATAGGCGTAGGGATAATAGTAAGGGTAGCCGTAAGGGTACCACGGACCGTACCAGCCCCAGTAGAAGCCGCCATGCCACCCGCCGCCATGCCACCCACCGCCATGCCAATCAGCCACAACGCTCGAAGAAAGAGCTAAAGAGAGACAAAGGCAGGCAACGATAATAAAGCTGATCTTCTTCATCTGGCACCTCCGCTTCCACTGAAGCTTATAACCCCTTGGCATCCTTGTGTCAAGTCCTCACCTAGAGAGGGCAGAAACCGCGGTAGGATTGCTCTACCAACACCAATGGCTGGAAGCCCAACCCGGCCGCGCGTTTCTCCCGTCACGACACGGA
>CAYZAF010000197.1:0-2587 GCA_964476435.1 uncultured Syntrophaceae bacterium | reverse complement strand
CTTCCTCGATGGGGTGCCCTTGGCCAAGGCCTATGCCCTCGCGGGCAAAGAGCCAATCCTCGACTACTTGAATCGCTCTCTTATCGCCCTCTGCGACGTCTTTACCGGGAGGGAGCTGCAGGTGAAAGACGCGAGAGAGCCTAAGGTCGCACTCCGGAAGACCCTCTATCTCGGACGGATAGAGGACAGAAGAGAACTCTACGTTTCTGTTGTCGCGGGGCAGCTGGAACGACAGAAGAACGTGCTCATGCTTCTGCCGGACCATCACGTGGTGGGGGACTATTTCTATCGCTCCTTCGCCGCGACTTTTCCCGGCGCGGTTCTCTGGTTCCACAGTACGATGACCGAGAAACGGCGGGCAGAGACCTATTTCAGGGCGCGATCGGAAGGTGGGCATCTCATTCTGGGAAGCAGGAGCGCGGTCTTTCTCCCTATTACGGACAACGGGCTTGTCATTGTGGAAAGGCCCGAGGAGGACGAGTATCGCAACGAGGAGGCGTTCAAGTTCAATGCGGTGCGCCTGGCTGTGAAGAGGGCGGAGATGGAGGGCATCCCTCTCGTGCTCGGAAGTGCTGCACCGCCTGTAGAGGCAATGTGGTGGGCGGATGAGGGCGCGATCGACATACGGAGCGGCAGGGAGGCAGAAAGCCCTTCAGTTTCACGCACGAGAAGCGAGAGGGGCAAGGGCCGGGAGGGCCATCTGCCCGAGGCCTTTGTCCGCTCAATAAGGGACGTTGCGGATCGAGGCGGCATTGTGGTTGTTCACACGCCCAGGCGCGCCTACGCTTCCATGCTCTACTGCGGCGTATGCGGCCAGATGCTTCTCTGCCCCACGTGTAAGGGCGCCTCTCTCAACTACAACAAAGGGGCTGAATCGCTCACCTGCAACACGTGCAAGGAAGTAATCCCATACGAGGAGCGATGCAGCCATTGCGGCTCGCCCTTCATCCGGTTCTTCGATGTGGGGACCGAATACGTGGAAGCACGGCTCCGGGAGGCCCTTCCGGGAAATACCGTCCTCAGGATAACCGGTGAAGCCGACGGGCAAAGGGACCTGCGTTCCCTGCGCATGGGCGTTCAAAAGGGCGCTATCATCGTGGGGACCAACGTGCTGTCAAAGCTGTATGGGATACGGGCGGATGTCTTGATCCTTTACGGCTGGGAGGACTTTCTCCGCATGGGCGGCTACAGGGCCAGGGAAAAGATGTTCCAGGTCTTCACCAACCTTGTCGATGCCTTGAGACCCAAGGATCTGATCCTCCATTCATACGGTAAGGAGCCCTTCGACATTTCCCTCTTTCTCGACCGGAAGCGGTTCTACAAAGATGAGCTGGAGAAGCGCAAGAAGGCGGACTTCCCCCCTTTTGTCCGTCTCTTTCTTCTCAACATAGTAAAGCGAAACGAGCGGGCTGGCCAACGGGTGATAAAAGCGATAGACAAGCTCGTCGACAAGGAGCATTTCGACCATCAGATGCTCGGCCCCATCGATGTCAAAGGCCACTACGGGTGGAAGGTAATCCTCAAAGGAGACGATCTCTCCCTGACTCCTCTCCTCACATCCCTCTACCGGCTCCCCGGCATTCACATCGAGGCAGACCCTCTCTACCTTTGAGGTCTTCCCTCTTTCTTCGCAAACCGCCTAAGCCTTACGAGCCCTGCCTCAATCCTCGTAAAAGCCATGCTTCTTCGCCTCACGGCAGTGAGGTCTATGCCGAAGGTGCGGGCCAGCTCAATCACCACGGGGAGAGGCTCGGGGTCAGCCTTCTTCCAATAGGGCCTCAGCTCCCTCAAGAATATGTTCACTGTTACTGGGCCGACCCCGTAGAAGGCCAGGAGCCGTCGCTCCAGGTCCCGGGCGTCGACCGACTCCCGATGCATCCTCTTGAGGCTTCCGCCGAAGTCAGCGATGAGCATCTCGCAGTTGGCGAGGACCTCACGGGACGTTTTCTCGTCGTATCGGACATAGCCCCCTTCCCTCATCACCGGATTGACGAGAAAGTCCCACCCTGCTTCCAGGATGCGCTGAGGCGTAAGGAGGCTGTGCTTCTCGAAGGCACGATAAGTCCTCTTTGCGGTCGTCTCCGATATCCTCGCCCCGAAAAGCACGCTCGCAAGGAACCACCTGAAGATCTCTTCATCGCTCCCCTCCTTGAGGTTGATGCCGAGCTCCTCGCTGTAGGTCCTCTCCTTCTTGAGCGACTCGATAGTGATATTCATCGCTCCTCCGCACAAAAAGGCTAAAAGAAGCCATTCTTCGAGCAAAACGTTCCCGATCAAGCCGTACCTTTTAAGATAGCTCTTCTCCCATGGAGGCGCAATGGAGCAGACCTGCCAAAGAAGATCAGAGAATCCGCTGAAAAAAGGCTGCTCCCCTTTGAAAGGAGCGGGTCCTATGCTTATAGTCTGAAAAAGCACCATCGTGCCAGCGTTTTTTTTGCCTTTCCGATTGAAGGGACGGCGCTCGCGATTAGGATCGCCCATTTCGGCAAAGACGCCGTCTTCTGCTTTTTTTTGCCGGCCAGGCATGGGAAGACAACCCCCGAAAGGAGGTGAGACGATGAAAAAGCGGCTCGACAAGGAAACGTTG
>CAYZAF010000196.1:0-2419 GCA_964476435.1 uncultured Syntrophaceae bacterium | reverse complement strand
GTAAACTGGTACATTGCGTTGGCCGACCTCCCACCCACGCGGATGTCCTGCACTGGCTGGAGGTACGTCGGCGCACCCGGGACGCTCAAGAGCTTCCCCCTCAGGCGTGCCATGAACTGGGCCGAACTCACTTTACGCTGGCCGAAGGGCTTGAGGGAGATGAAGAAGCGCAGGACGTTGGCGGGCGTGCCGCCCCCTCCGCTGCCGCCGGTGAAGCCGCCGATGAACTGGACGTCCGGGTCTTTTCCGATTATGTCAAGAATTTGGTGCAGTTTTCCTTGCATGAACTGGAAGGAGACATCCTGGTCTGCCTGGGTGGTGCCGGCGATGCGGCCCGTATCCTGCTCCGGGAAGAATCCTTTGGGGATCACGACGAACAGGTAGACGAACGTCGCCACCGCGGCAAGGACGGTGAGGGCCATGAGCCTGGGATGGCGCAGGGCCCACCGGAGCGTGATGTCGTAGTACCGGCGCAAGCCGTCGAAGGCGTCCTCGCTTATCCGGTAGATATGGCCGTGGGCCCGCCCTTTTCCTGCTCGCAGCAGCCTCGCGCACATCATGGAGGTCGTGGTGAGGGAGAGGGCAAGGGATACGACGATAGCCGTCGAGAGGGTCACGGCAAACTCCCGGAAAAGGCGGCCTACCATGCCGCCCATAAGGAGGATGGGTATGAAGACGGCGACGAGGGATATGCTCATGGAGAGGACGGTAAATCCGATCTCCTTCGATCCGACGAGGGCCGCCTCCATGGCCGGTGCCCCCATCTCCATGTGGCGTGTGCTGTTCTCGAGCACGACGATGGCGTCGTCGACGACGAAGCCCGTGGCAATGGTAAGGGCCATGAGGGAGAGATTGTCGAGGTTGTAGCCGCAGAGGTACATGACCCCAAAGGTACCGATGAGGGAGACCGCCACGGCCACACCGGGAATTATGGTGGAGCGGACATTCCTCAAGAACGCGAAGACGACCAGAATCACGAGGCCGAAGGATATGAGAAGGCTGATCTCGACATCCCTCAGGGAGCCCCTGATGGGCGGCGTGCGGTCCTGGATGACCGTATAATTGATGCTCCCCGGCAGGGAGGCCACGAGCTGGGGAAGGGCGGCGCGGACACGGTCCACGGTCTCGATGATGTTGGCGTTCGGTTGACGGAAGACAACGACCATGACCGCAGGCCTCCCGTTCACGAGGCCGGCTGTCCTCAGGTCTTCCACCGCGTCATCCACCCTGCCCACATCGGTGAGCTTTACGGGCGCTCCGGAGTGGTAGCTCACGATGACGGGTGCGTAATCCTTCGCGTGGTTGAGCTGGTCATTCGCGTCGACCCCCCAGCCCTTGTCCTGATTACCGATCTGTCCCTTGGGTTTCAGGGTGGTGGTATTGACCAGCACGCCCCGGACCTCCTCGAGGCTCACGCCATACTTGTTCAAGGCTGTCGGGTTGAGCTCTACCCTCACCGCAGGAAGGGAAGCGCCGCCCACGAACACCTGACCCACGCCGTCCAGTTGGGAGAGCTTCTGACCCATGATGCTCGAGGCTGCGTCGTATAGCTGCCCGACGGTGAGCGTGTCCGACTGAAGGGCGACGATGAGGACCGGCGCGTCAGCGGGATTCCATTTCCAGTATCTCGGTGGCGCCGGCAGCGTGGAGGGGAGATAGCCGCGCGCCGCGTCGATGGCGGCCTGGACGTCGCGCGCCGCGCCGTTGATGTTACGGTTCAGGTCGAACTGAAGCACAATGGATGTGGAGCCCCGGTAGCTTGTCGAGGTCATCTCGGTGATGCCCGCAATCCGGCCGAACTGCCGCTCCAGGGGAGCTGCCACCGAGGTTGCCATGGTCTCCGGATCGGCTCCGGGGAGCGAGGCAGACACGTTGATCGTCGGGTAATCCACGGGCGGCAAAGGGGATACGGGCAGGAGCCGGAAGGCAACGGCCCCGGCTAAGGCAACGGCAATGGTGAGGAGCGTCGTGGCAACGGGTCTTCCGATGAACGGTGCGGAGATGTTCATGGCGATATGGGGCCCTCAAAGCCATTCCCGGACTCCGCTCTGCGGCCTTTCAGCTTTTTCGCCAACCGGTCGAAACCGAGGTAGATGACCGGCGTGGTATAGAGGGTGAGGAGCTGGCTGATGATGAGGCCGCCCACGATGGAGATGCCGAGGGGGTGGCGAAGCTCCGATCCCACGCCCCTGCCGATGGCGAGAGGCAGGGCTCCCAGAAGCGCGGCCATGGTCGTCATCATGATGGGCCGGAACCTGAGGAGCGACGCCTGGTAGATGGCATCGACCGCGCTTTTTCCTTCCTTCCGCTCTGCTTCAAGGGCAAAGTCCACCATCATGATCCCGTTCTTCTTCACAATGCCGATGAGGAGGATGATGCCGATGAGAGCGATGACGCTGAACTCGGTGCGGAACATGAG
>CAYZAF010000195.1:0-4765 GCA_964476435.1 uncultured Syntrophaceae bacterium | reverse complement strand
TTCCCCTACCCGTATCCATATTACCCCTACGCGTATCCATACTACTATCCCTACGCCTATCCTGCGCCCGCCTATCCGTCTGCGTCGGTTCCTGTCCCGAGTGAGCCTCAGCAATCCTACTGGTACTACTGTAAGGATTCGAGGGCATATTACCCGTATGTGACGAGTTGCCCGAGCGGGTGGGTGTCGGTGGTTCCCACGCCACCCCCGTCGGGAGAAGGGAGCGCGCCGAAATGAACGGGCTAAAGGGTTTAATCCTCCTCTCTCTTACCGCAATGCTTGTGGGATGCGCGACCATGCCGACAGGTCCGACGGTTGCGGCGATGCCGGGCCCGGGAAAACCCTTCGAGGTATTCCAGGCCGATGACGCCACATGCAGGCAGTATGCTCAGCAGCAGATCGGCGGGACGTCGCCCAGCCAGACCGCCAATCAGAATACGGCCGCCGGAGCAGCCATTGGAACGCTTGCGGGTGCTGGCCTGGGTGCAGCCTTAGGCTCTATCTCCGGTCATGCGGGTGCCGGTGCAGCCATCGGCGGTGCCACGGGCCTCCTCGCCGGAACCGCCATAGGGAGCCAGCAGGGCGCATATAGCGAGCAGCAGCTCCAGAGGCGCTACGACATCGCCTATCAGCAATGCATGTACGCGAAGGGGAATACGATCCCCGGCTCGCGGCGATACTATGCGCCGACTCCGCCTCCGCCCTCTGGATACCAGCAGGGGCCGCCCCCTGGGTACCAGCAAGCGCCGCCCCCGCCTGGATACCAGCAGGCGCCGCCTCCGCCTCCCCCGGGTCCGTAGATGCCTCCTGGAGAAGGAGCGGAAGCGAGGGGCAGATCGCTATGAGAAATCAATCCTCGCTGTATTGATGACGTTCCGCACCTTCGATATTTCCTGTAGGAGCCCGTCATCGACCTCCCCATCGACGTCTATCAGACAGGCCACCAGGCCGCCTTGCCGCTCCCTGCCAAGATTTATCCTGGCGATATTTATCCCTTTCTCCACGAGCTTGGTGCCCAGCCCCGCGACGGTGCCGGGCCTGTCAATGGCGAGCACAAAGAGGACATTACCAACCAGTGCGGAGTCGACAGCGATGTTGTTCACCCTCACGAGCCGCGGCTCCTTCTTGCCGAATAGGGTGCCGTAGACCATGTTATCTCCCTTCTTCCCTTTCAGCTTTATGCCGAGCAGAGTAGTGAAGTCGTCATGCTCCTTTACCTTGATCTCTTTTACCTTGATGCCCCTCTCTTGCGCGATCAGGCGGGCATTCACGTAGTTGATGCCTTGCAGGCGAGGCGAGAGGATGCTCTTCAGGATGCCCTGGGTCAGGATGGTCGTCTCCACTTCGGCAATGGCCCCTCCGTACTCGATCTCCACCTGTTTGGTGGGAGGCTCGGTAATGAGCGAGACGAACCGCGCGAGCTTCTCTGACAGCGCGAGGTACGGGGAGATCTGCGCCATGACCTCCATCGTCACAGGCGGCGTGTTGACGCTGTTCTTTATCACGTGGTTCAGGGCATAGTCAGCGATCTGTTGAGCGATGTCAATGGCCACCTTGCTCTGGGCCTCCTTTGTCGAGGCACCGAGGTGGGGTGTGGCGATCACCTTTTCAGAGAGGACAAGGGGATAGTCCTTGGGTGGCGGCTCGGACTCGAACACGTCCAGGGCCGCCCCCGCGACCTGTCCGCTCTCTATCGCGTCGTACAGGTCCTTCTCGTCAACGATGCCGCCCCTTGCCGTGTTGACGATAAAGACACCCTTCTTCGTCTTCCCGAGGTTGCTCTTCGAGATGAGGCCTTTTGTCTCCTTAAGGAGCGGCACGTGGACGCTGATGAAATCACTCCTCATGAGCAGCGTGTCGAGATCCACGAGCTCGATCCCCTTCCTGGCCGCCACCTCCGCCTGAACATAGAGATCGTAGGCGATCACCTTCATGCCGAGGGCGACCGCCTTCTCCGCCACGATCATCCCTATGTTCCCGATGCCGATGACGCCAAGGGTTTTTTCGTACACCTCGACGCCCATGAGCATCTTCTTTTCCCACTTCCCCTCTTTCATCGTGCGGTCAGCGAGCGGAACCTTTCGCGCGAGGGCGAACATGAGGGCGAGGGCGTGCTCGGCCGCGGCGAGGGCGTTGCCCTGGGGCGTGTTCATGACCACGATTCCCTTCTCGGTTGCCGCCGCGACATCGACGTTATCGACGCCGATGCCCGCCCTCCCTATAACCTTCAGCCTATCGGCCTTCTCGATGACGTCCCTCGTGACATTGGTCGCGCTCCTCACCACGAGGGCATCGTATTCCCCAATGACGGCTCGCAGCTCTTCCTTTTTCAGGTCGGTCTTCACATCCACGTCGAAGTGATTCGACCGCAGGATATCGACCGCCTTGTCAGACATGGCATCTGCAATCAGGATCTTCAAGCACGCCTCCTTCTACGCATCTGGCAAGACCAATGCATGCCCCAACTGCTACCGGGCCTTAAGCGCTCGCGACTTCTTTTGCTGCCACCTTGCTGGCCTGTGCAGCCCTCGCTAAGCTTCCGTGCATCACCAGGAGCAGGAGTGTAATAAATATCCCGGTCAGGGCCTGCCAGAAGCAGATCTTCGCCACGCTCCACTTCATGTCCAACAGCAGCCCTCCTATGTACGGCGCGACCACCCCGCCCATCTTCGCTATTCCGTAGGCCCAGCCGATGCCCGTGCCCCTGATGGCAGGGGGATAGGCAGTCGTGGCAGCTGCTAAGGCGCCAGCTTGGGCGCCGTTGATGAACAGGCCGCACACAAAGGATGTGAGGAGGATCACGAGGAGGACGTGGCTCCCCGCGCACAAACCGAAAACCGTGAGGGCGATAAAGGCGAGCACAAAGCCCACCTGCAGCACCCGGAAGGGGTTGACCTTGTCCATCAACCGGCCGATAAGAACTGCCGCTACGATGTTACCCAGCATGATGGCTGCGAAACCCAGGCTATACTGCACGACCGTGGCGCCGCCCTTCTTCAGCAGCATCGTCGCCCACGAGACGAGAATCCAGACCATGTAGGTGGCCAAAAAGCAGATTATCCACCATACTATCGTGGCGGGTGCACGGCCCTCCATGAAAAGGTGCTTGAACGGCACACCGGGGAGCTTCTTCCCGCCTGGGACGAACTCCACGTCCTTGTCGCTGCCGAGGGCCGGGGAGATCCTGGAGACGATCTTCCGGACCCTAGTCTTGTTTTCACTCCTCCTGACGAGGAATTCTATCGACTCGGGCAGAAACGCCGCCATGATCAGGCAGATGATGATGGGCACGGCGGCGCCGAGCACAAACAGCGATTGCCAGCCGAGATGGGGGATGAGCCATGAGGCCGAAAGACCGCCTATCATTGCCCCGGCAGGCACGCCCGCGTACATGGTGGTGATAAGGGTCGTGCGCGCGCGGGACGGCGCGTATTCCGAACCGAAGGCAAGGGCGATCGGGACGGCGCCGCCCAAGCCGAGACCGGCGAAAAAGCGGTAGAAGGCCAGGTAACCGACGCCGGTGATCGTCACCGTCAGGCCGGTAAAGACGGCGAAAACCAAACCCGAAAGGAGCAGCATCGTTTTTCTTCCGAAGCGGTCTGCCAAGAGGCCGAACGCAAAGGCGCCGACCACGGGCCCGAATTGGCTTATGCTCAAGGCAAAACCAAGGGCACTCGGCTTCGCACGGAGGAATTCGGCGATCTTCGGCAGCGCCACGCCGGCGACCGTCAGATCGAAACCGTCGAAGAGCACGACCAGGAAGCTGAGCGCGCACACGAGATACTGGTATGCGGTGAATCGGCTTGAGTCAAAAACTTCCGATACGCTTACTGTCTTGCCTGCCATCCCTTCACCCCCAAGATATAGTTTTTTGCGACAGAAGATCTCCCCTTCTTGCTCCCCTCATTGCCCGTCCTCAAGATGGCCGGCCCCAAGGTGGAAAGCCGGTCTATCCTTTCGCGATCAGGCCCTCATCGAACTCACCGTCGAGCAGCTCCGTCAGTACGCCGCCCAACTCGCTCGGCCTCTGAATGAAGGCATAGCGATTGCCGAAAAGATGTCTCGGTTTCTCGTCGATCAGCTTCGCCCCTTTGCTCTTCAGCTCTTCCATGGCCGAGTCGAGGTCGTCCACTTTGTACGATATCAGAAAAACCCCTTCTCCTCTCCTCTCGATGAACTTCGCCACTTCTCCCTCGGGACCGGTTGCCTCAATGAGCTCGACCGCTACCTCCCCTATGTAGTACCGTGCCACCCTTATGTGCTCCGATTCGGCTTCGTACTCCACTGCCGGCACGATGCCGAGGTTCTCCCCATAGATCTCCTTGGCTTTTTCCAAGTCTCTCACGGCGAAGCATATGTGGTCAATCTTCCTCAAGTTCATGGCCTATTCCTTAAGAAAGAGTTTCTCTTTGGCTTTCTTGCCGTGCCTCTCTCAAGGCAGCGCCCTCGCCATTTGTCCTACAGGTCTCGGTGATACTTCTCATCCACGTACGCCATGGCTTCATCGATCGCTGCCGCGGCCCTGTCCAGGTCTTCTTCCGTGTGCCGATAAGCAATGTACCCGTGGTGGTGCGGGTGGAGGAAGATGCCCCTGCGGATGAGCTGGGAATAAAAGTCGTCCCTCCTCGCCCGGTGCGTGCCTTTTTCGTCGTGGCTGAAGGTGATGTAGAACATCGGCGCGACACCGGTGAGCTCTGCCCCAACGTCATACCTTTCCACAATATCCCTGATTCTCTTGAGAAAACGATTGCCCTTCTCCCATATC
>CAYZAF010000194.1:0-9667 GCA_964476435.1 uncultured Syntrophaceae bacterium | reverse complement strand
CTTCACGACTACATCCATCACGGACCACCTGGTTACAAACCTCGCCGTGATAGAGAAGTTTCTCCACAATGCGTACCGCATCGAGGGACAGATCGGATCGCCGGGGAAGATCACGGTGGAAGGCATCGGATTCACCGGAGCATAGCGGCGAAAGCGCAACGCCTCCTCCCTTTGCCGCACATTGTTCGCTCGTCCGCGCTGCCCTTCCAAACCCTCAATCCCGCCGCCTGTTACCGAAGGCCATTCCTTCCGATTCGCGTGTGCCTCGGCGTGCTGGCGGCCTCTACCCCGCGCTTCTCCTTCATTGGTCAGGAAGACTCGTACCCTTGATAGGCAGAACTATCCTAATTGCAACCCCCTTCGTCCGCTTACGAAGGCTATTCCTTCCGATTCGCCGCGCCTCCGGTGCTGACCCGTCTAGACGGAAGACTCGCTCACACACCGATTGCGTACCCACCCGCGGCACCAAAGTGTGGTGGCCGCGGGTTCCTGCCCGTTAATTCCACTATGCGGAGCTCCGCAAACACGAACGCCCTACTAGTAGGCTGTGCCTCGGTATCAGGCGCGTGGATTAGGGAGAAGCCCCGCACAAAGAAGGGTGCGGGGCTTGCCTACCGGTTCCGTTCACGCTCGTCTTTCGTGACGGTTACCCCAGCACCTCCCGGCGATGCGAATCGAGAAGGAACAGCCTTCCGCGGACGGAGATCTTGTCTCTTTGATGCCTACATAACTTCGGGATCAGGGCGTGTTACCCGCTGGCGAGTTCGTGCAACGCGACCCGCGGAAGTAGAATGCCCCTCACCCGCGGGTGCCCCGCCTTCCTTTTGTCGGAAGCTCTCGACGACAGAAGGAGCGATATGCAATTCTAGCTACCGGGCCTGGCGTGAGAAGGTAACGGGTGATGCGCCCTTTAGGCCCTTTGGGTGGGCTAATCGACTACCATCTGGTTCTTTGTCTTGAAGCCGGCGATGAACGCGCCTCTTGCGCGATCGAAGAAATGGCGGACGAGGTCGTTATCCGCGGGCTCGTCCGTGAACGACCCGAGGGACGGATCGTAGCAGACAAATCTCTTTTCCTGAATGAGGGTGGTGACAACGTGGCCTTTTCTGGGGTCTTTCGGCAACGCCCCAGGATCGAGCAAATCGCTCATCCGGAAGGCAGCAGGTTCGGCATCGAGCACGCGTTTGACGTAGTTGATGAACCTGACAAGCTTGAGCAGGGTAAATGTTACGGTTCTCGGAAAGAGTGGGTTGAAAGGGAGCATGACGCTCGACCTCATCCATGGAAAGGGAACGGTCTGGCCCCTCTCCTCAGCGGTTCTGTGGAGGGGGCTGCCCGGAGCCAGGTAGAAGAGGCTCGGCCCGAGGAGGAGTCTCTTTCCCATGAGGAAGAGCAGGGTCTCGATCAGACCCGACGGGTTCTGGCCAGGCAGGCCAATGATGAAATGGACTTCTACGAGAAAGGGGGAGTCCTCGAGATAGGCCAGCAGGCGGAGGAATGATCGGTGGACGCTCCTCTTATGATGGAGGAGCACCGATTGCGACATGTCGACGAGGGAGAAATTGAGCCGGCGAAAGCCTGCCTCATGCATGAGAGAGAGGGTAGGCACATCCACGTTCTCCGGATATATGCCGTTCATGGCGGACAGGGTGAAGCCTCTGCCCGCAAACAGGCCGAGGAGCCGGGCAAATGATGCATTGTCAAAGTTAAGCATGTCGTCCTCGAAGTCGATAGCCCTTACGCCGAGGCGGGCGCACTCCTCGATCTCTTGATCCATGCTGTCGAGGCTCCGTCTTCGGTATGGCATCGGCGCCTTACCGCAGAAGCCGCATGAATTGGGGCAGCCCCTTGAAGAGAGGAAGAAGGCGTATGGTTTCCGCCCGATCCGGTAGCGTCCCGCTTCCAGAAGGTCACGCCTCGGCAACACGTCGATGTTTTCCTCGATATTGACCTCCGATAGGTGGATCCCATGGCCCTGCCTGAAGCAGAGCCCCCGGATTCCTTCCGTCTCCGGCTTGCGTCCGGCGGATAGGGCGGAGACGAGCCGCAAGAAGGGCGTTTCCCCCTCGCCCCGCACGCAGTAATCGACATTCTTGTCTCGAAGGACACACGCAGGGAACAAGGTCGGATGAACGCCGCCCACGACAACCGCAATCTGGCTGCTCACGTTCTTCGCCATGCCCGCCACCTCCATGGCTTGTCGCTCATACGCCGTGCACATTGCGGATATACCGACGACATCGGGCCTCAGGCTGCCTATGGCCTCGCGTATCTCGGAAGGGGTCATGCCGTACCGCTGAAAACGTCCGAAGAAAGAGAAGGGCGTAATGACACCCTCCCTGTAGAAGGGTCTCAGCTCGGAGAATTCGTGATCGGCCAGCGGCTTGGGCCGTTCTGCGGTTCGCGCATCGAGCAGCGTAACCTCAGCCGTCGAGGCAACTTTAGCTGCCACATAGGCCAAGCCAAGGGGATAGGTCCTCACGGGAGTATCGTAAAAGTCCTCGATGGGCGGCTGGATAAGGAGCACTCTCATGGGCTCGCCTTGCTATAATAGGCTATAGGAGGAACGGGGAAAAAGCCAGGCTTCGTCCGTCAAAAGTGTATTGACAGAAACCTTCCCCTCCTGTTAGCCTCTTCATTGAAAGAAGAAGGGGGACCGAATGACGGAACACGGGAGCAGGGCACGGGTGACCGAGATTCTCGCCGGATCTCCCAAGAGTTTTGACCATGCGATACAGGTCGGGTTCAGGAGGGTCTCCAGAACCCTCAGAGGCGTTGCCGGCATCGACGTATCCGACTTTCGATGCAAGGTGGAAAACGACGCCATCATTGAATATCGTGTGACCCTGCACGTGACCTTTGTCCTCGATACTTAAGAGACCCTCCGTCCCTTCCTGCCAAGAGACTAGAGAGGGGCGGCCAAGACATCCGGATCTGGGCGCCTGAAGCTGCATACATCATCGTAGGGCTACTTGTATACAACCTGGAAAAGAGGTAAAATAACGTGCATTCAATCGTTCATCAATGTGCATAAGCGGGGGTATCATGGCAGAGAAGATCGACCTGTCGGGGGTGGAGGAAATCCTGGAGAGGCACGCGAAGGAGGAGGGTCCCCTCATCCCCGTCCTCCAGGAAGTGCAGGCACTCTTCCGCTACTTGCCGGAGGAGGCCCTGGTGATGATCGGGCGGAGGCTCAACATACCCTTGAGCCGAATATACGGGGTGGTCACCTTCTACGCCCAATTCTACCTTACCCCCCGGGGCAAGCACGTCATTAAGTCGTGTCAGGGAACTGCCTGCCACGTGAGAGGGGGCCACAGTGCGCTCGATGCGCTCAGCAGGGAGCTGAAGGTGAATCCCGGAGAAACGACATCAGATCTCAACTTCACCCTGGAAACCGTCGCATGCCTTGGAACCTGTTTCCTTGCCCCTGTGGTCATGGTGGACAACGACTACTACGGCAAGCTCACGCCGAAGAGGGCGGTCGATGCTCTCAAGAAATACCGGACGAAACCCCAAGATAAGAAAGGGAGAGGCCCAGAAGATGAAACGGCTGTCGTCGATTGAGGAGCTTGAGCGCTTTCAACAAAAAATTCTCGATTCGAGGGACCCCAGACGTCTGCGCGTCCGCATCTGCATGACCGGATGCCGCGCTTTTGGCGCGGTAGAGCTGCGGGACGCCTTCAAGGCGGCCATCGCCGAAGGCGGACTGAAGGAGAAGGTCGATATCCTTGAGACGGGCTGCCACGGCTTCTGCGCGAGGGCGCCGGTCGCGGCCATCGATCCCTACGTCTTCTTCTATCAGCAGATCTCCCCGAAAGACGTACCCCTCATCGTAGAGGAGAGCATCCTCGGGGGAAAGCCTGTGGAGAAGCTCCTCTACAAGGACCCCGAGTCTGCCCAGCCCCTGGCGCTTGAGAAAGAGGTGCCCTTCTACCGTGAACAGATGAAGATCGTGCTCCGCAATTGCGGCCAGATCGACCCGACCAGCATGGAAGACTACGTGGCCCGCGACGGTTTCCGCGCGATCGCCAAGGTCCTCTCTTCCATGACGCCGGACGACGTGATCGAGGAGGTCACTCGCTCCGGTCTGAGGGGAAGGGGAGGGGCCGGCTTCTCCACGGGCACCAAATGGCGATTTGCCCGCGGTTCCAAGGGCGACACGAAGTACGTGATCTGCAATGCCGACGAGGGCGACCCCGGGGCATTCATGGACAGGGCAGTGCTGGAAGGCGACCCCCATACGGTCATCGAAGGCATGCTCATCGCCGCCTATGCCATCGGCGCGAAAGAGGGCTACATCTACGTGAGGGCCGAGTATCCCATCGCCGTGACGCACGTGAAGAAGGCGGTCGCCGATGCCCGGGCCATGGGACTTTTGGGCAAACGGATCCTGGGGTGCGATTTCGACTTCGACATACGGATTAAAGAAGGGGCAGGGGCCTTCGTGTGCGGTGAAGAGACGGCCCTCATCGCGTCCATCGAGGGTCGCAGGGGCATGCCCCGAACCAGACCTCCCTTTCCCGCGGTCTCAGGGCTCTGGGGCAAGCCCACGAATATCAACAACGTGGAGACATACGCGAACATTGCTCCCATCATCCACCGGGGGGCCGACTGGTACGCCTCGCTGGGCACGGAGAAGAGCAAGGGCACGAAGATCTTTGCCCTTGCGGGCAAGATCAACAACACGGGCCTCGTGGAGGTGCCCATGGGCATCACCCTGGAGCGGATCATCTTCGACATCGGCGGGGGCATCCCTGGGGGGAAGAAGTTCAAGGCGGCCCAGACAGGCGGCCCTTCAGGGGGCTGCATCCCCGCTTCCCTCGTGAATCTTCCCATCGACTACGATTCGCTCACCGCTGCGGGGGCCATCATGGGCTCCGGCGGTCTCGTCATCATGGACGAGAACACGTGCATGGTCGACCTCGCGAAGTACTTTCTCAACTTTACGAGGGAGGAATCGTGCGGGAAATGCGTGCCCTGTCGCATCGGCACGAAGCGCATGCTGGAGACCCTCACGCGCATCACCGAGGGCAAGGGGGAGTTGGAAGATCTGGAGAACATGAAGGATCTCGCCTCCATGATCAAGGATGCCTCACTCTGCGGTCTCGGCCAGACCGCCCCCAATCCCGTGCTGACTACCCTGAACTACTTCTACGATGAGTACCGGGCTCACATTGAGGAGAAGAGGTGCCCGGCCGGCGTCTGCAAGGCCCTGATCCACTACGCCGTGGATACGGAAAAGTGCAAAGGATGCGGCGTCTGCCGCAAAGCGTGCCCCCAGGGGGCAGTGAGCGGAAAGACGAAAGAGGCCCACACGATCGATTCCGCCCTTTGCATCAAGTGCGGCATCTGTTACAACGAGTGCAAGTTCGACGCCATCCAGGTCAGCTAAGGAGAGATTACTATGGGCGACATAAAGCTACGGATCGATGAGAAGGAAGTCATGGTAGAACAGGGGACGACCATCTTTGAAGCTGCCCGTCAGGCAGGCATCGACGTACCCCACCTCTGCTACCGCGAGGACCTGACAATCACCGCTGCGTGCCGGCTCTGCGTGGTCGAGGTCGAGGGGGCAAGGAACCTCGTCGCCTCGTGCGCGGCCCCCGCAGCCAACAATATGATCGTCCATACGAAGAGCGAGCGGGCGGTCCAGGCAAGAAAGCAGGTGATCGAGCTGCTCCTCTCCGATCACCCTTACGACTGTATGACCTGCGAGAGGGCCGGTACGTGCAAGCTCGAAAAATACGCATACGAATTCGGCGTGAAAAAGCCTCGTTGGGAGGGGGGAAAGCACGATTATCCCCTCAGGGCTGCCAATCCTTTTTTTGAGCGGGATTACAACAAATGCATCCTCTGCGCCCGATGCGTCACCGTCTGTCACGACGTCCAATACTGCGAGGCAGTCGATCAGTCGAAAAGGGGCTTCGACACGAAGGTGACTGCCCTGTTCGACCGGCCCATGAAAGAGACCCCGTGCGTCTATTGCGGCAACTGCGTCAGCGTCTGCCCCACGGGCGCCCTGAGCGAAAAAGCAGGCCGCCTCGAGGGGCGCACGTGGGAGATGGAGAAGGTCCCCACCACGTGCTCTTACTGCGGGGTGGGATGCACCCTCGTCCTCAACGTGAAGGACGACCGGATCGTGAAGGTTACGTCTGACCGGAAGCTGGGAATGAATAAGGGCTGGACGTGCGTGAAGGGCAGGTTCGGCTTCGACTACGTGCACAGCCCTGAAAGGCTGACCACGCCGCTCGTGAGAGAGCATGGGGTCTTGAGGCCGGCGGAGTGGGACGAGGCCCTTGACACGGCGGCTGCCGGCCTCGAAAAGGTGAAGAAGGAGTACGGCCCGGACGCCATAGGCGTCCTCGTTTCGGCGAAATGCACGAACGAGGAGAACTACCTGCTCCAGAAACTGGCGAGGGCCGCGATCGGCACGAACAATGTGGATCACTGCGCCCGTCTCTGACACAGCTCCACGGTCGCCGGTCTGGCGATGGCCTTCGGAAGCGGTGCAATGACCAATTCCATCGACGAGATATCAGGGGCTGACTGCATCTTCGTCATCGGCTCTAATACGACCGAGAACCATCCTGTCATTGCCCTGGAGGTCAAGAAGGCGGTGCGGAAGAAAGGCGGTAAGCTGATCGTCGCCGACCCGAGGCGGATCGACCTCGTCGATTACGCCGACCTTTGGCTCCAGCAGCGTCCGGGCACGGATGTGGCACTGATAAACGGCATGATCCACACGATCATCTCGAACGGCTGGGCCGATCAGGCGTTCATCGATGAGCGGACCGAGGGGTTCGCTGCCCTTGCGGAATCAGTGAAGGCGTATACGCCGGAAGCGGTCGAGAAGATCACAGGGGTGAAGGCGGCCGATCTCGTCGAGGCAGCGCGCCTCTACGCCCAGTCTGCCACCTCGTCGATCCTTTACTCCATGGGCATTACACAGCACGCGACAGGCACGAACAATGTCCTTGCTCTCGCCAACCTCTCCATGACGGCGGGACAGATCGGAAAGCCGTGTTCCGGGGTCAATCCCCTCCGGGGGCAGAACAACGTGCAGGGCTCCTGCGACATGGGAGGACTGCCCAACGTGTACACGGGATACCAGCGGGTGGACGATGGGAATGTGAGGGCAAAGTTTGAGGCTGCATGGGGCGTGCCCCTTTCGCCAAATCCCGGCCTCACCCTCATGGAGATGATGAAGGGCATTGGGGAGGGCAGGATAAAGGCGCTCTTCATCCTTGGAGAGAACCCGATCCTCACCGACCCCGATGCGAAGAAGGTCAAGGAGGAGCTTACCCATCTGGAGCTGCTCGTGGTCCAGGACATTTTCCCTACGGAGACCACGGAGCTGGCCCACGTGGTGCTGCCCGGCGTTACCTTTGCCGAAAAAGACGGCACCTTCACCAATACGGAGCGGAGGGTTCAGCGGGTCCGGCAAGCGATCACGCCTCGCGGAAAGTCCCGTCCCGATTGGCAGAGCATCTGCGATCTGGCCTCCAGGCTCGGCTACCCCATGAGGTACGAATCCCCCAAGGAGATCATGGACGAGATCGCCAGCCTCACGCCTTCGTACGGCGGCATCTCATACGACCGGCTGGACGGCCCTGGGCTCCAGTGGCCGTGCCCGAGCGCGGATCATCCGGGTACCGGGTACCTGCACAAGGGGCAGTTCACGAGGGGCAAGGGCAAGTTCCATCACACTCCCTTTGTGCCGCCGCCCGAGGTCCCGGACGAGGAGTTTCCCCTCCTTTTGACGACAGGGCGCATCCTCTACCATTACCACAGCGTCATCTCGAGGAAATCGAAGCCCCTATCCGAGATAGCTCCCGAGCCTACGGTGGATATCAGCCCTGATGATGCGGAGAAGCTCGGGATCGAAGGGGATGGGGTCATGGTCTCTGTGGAGTCGCGGCGCGGTCGCGTTGAGGCGCGCGCCCGGATCGTCGACTATCTGCAGCCGGGGCTCGTCTTCATGACCTTCCATTTCCGGGAGGCGGCGGTCAACCTCCTCACGAGCGATGCCCTCGATCCCATCGCCAAGATCCCGGGCTACAAGGTCAGCGCAGTGCGGGTCCGGAAGATCGAAGCCCTGACGGACGCGCGTTCCGCGACCCGGGCCTAAAGGGCAGGAAGAAAGCCTGGCTTGAGGCTCCTTCCGCTTAAGGCGAAAGCCCAGAGGGAGAAGAAGAACCGCGGCTGGTATTGCAGTTACTATGCATGAGCTGACCATTACGCAAAACATCATAGATATCGCTGTCAGCGAGGCACAGAACCGGAAGATAAGGCAGATCAATCTGGTCATCGGCGAGCTCTCGAGCGTTGTCGAGGACTCGATCAGGTTCTGTTTCGACGTGATCTCAAGACAGACGCCTGCGGAAGGGGCGACCCTTTCCGTGACGAGGACCCGCGCGCTCATACGGTGCGCCTCGTGCGGCAGCGAGTTCGGCTACGAGAGGGAGGGCATCTGTCCTGAATGCGGGGGCCGCATCGGAGAGGTGATTGCCGGCAGGGAGTTTTACATGGAAAGCATAGAGGTGGAGGAATAAGCGATGAAGATCGAAGTGGTAAAGAACATCCTGGACGCCAACGAGCAGATGGCTGCGGAGAACAAAGTCTTCTTCCAGGGTAGGGGCCTTGTTGCCGTCAACATCATGGCATCGCCGGGGGCGGGCAAGACGAGCCTCATCCTCAGGACCATAGAGGAGCTGGGCGAGCCTCTCGCCGTGATCGAGGGGGACATAGCATCCACCTTCGACGCGGAAAAGGTAAGCGAGAAGCAGGTGCCCGTCGTACAGATCAACACGGGGGGTGAGTGCCACCTCGATGCCTCCATGATAAGGAAGTCGCTGGAGAAGCTGGACATAGGGAAGGCAAAGTACCTCTTCATAGAGAACGTGGGGAACCTCGTCTGTCCCGCCGAGTTCCAGCTCGGGGAGCGGGTGCGGGTGCTCGTCGCGTCGGTGCCCGAGGGGGACGACAAGCCTTTCAAGTACCCTGGCATGTTCAGCACGGTCCAGGCGGTCGTGCTCAACAAGATGGACATCCTGCCCTTCATCGACTTCAGCGTGGCCCGCTTCATGGAGGGCGTGCGCGCCGTCAATCCGCAGGTCCCTGTCTTTCAGCTTTCATGCCGTACGAAGGAAGGCCTAGGCGCGTGGATCGACTGGCTGAAGACCGTCAAGTCCTGAAGCACATCACTGTCCACGGCGTTGTCCAGGGCGTCGGCTTCCGCCCGTTCATTTACCGGCTGGCACGCGAGCACGGCCTCAAGGGGTGGGTCCTCAATACGGCGAGCGGGGTCGAGATAGAGGTAGAGGGCAGCCATGGGCAGATCGAGGCCTTCCTCCAAGGAATTGTCCGGGACGCTCCGCCTAGGGCGCGCATAGAGGCAGTGCACACAGCCGTTGGTGAGCCTTCCGGGTACGATGCATTCGAGATACGGGAAAGCCGGAGCGACGCGGGCTATCAGCTCATATCGCCCGACATAGCCACGTGCGGCGACTGCAGCCGCGAGCTTTTCGACCCCCTCGACAGGAGGTACCGCTACCCCTTCACGAACTGCACGAATTGCGGCCCCAGGTTCACGATCATAAAGGACATCCCCTACGACAGGCCGAACACCACCATGGCCTCCTTTCGCATGTGCAGCCTCTGCCAG
>CAYZAF010000193.1:0-7558 GCA_964476435.1 uncultured Syntrophaceae bacterium | reverse complement strand
CGCCGGGGAGTCACTATGATGCGTACACACCCCCTTTTTGTTTCTTAAGGCAGGAGGGCAAGCGTCACTCTTCTTCTGGTCAGAATAACCTGGCGTGGTCTCTGTACCCGGGGGAAATCGGCTTGCCCCCTGCCTTTCTCTGGGGATTACATGAAAGCAATTGCCGTGCCTTCTTCGCCCACGAGGTCTATGCCTCGACGTTCTTACTCGGGCTCTCTCGCCGAATAGTGATCTTCTCTTACCCTATGCAAGCCGGATTGAAGGCCCTTCTCCCGCTCTCTGCCGTAAGGTAAACAGGGGGGATTATAGGATGTACCTTGTGTCGTCTACTCTTCTATTGCCTATCAACATCGGTAAGTCGTAATATGGTAAGAAGAAGGCGGCTTACCCCTATCCGGTGATAATGTTTCCTGGCTGCCGGGGAACCCAAGCAATACTTGACCGGAAGGGTGTTGATGCGCACCCGGTTCCAGTCCCGGCAGCAGAGAGTAGGCCTCCCCTGACGTAGGCGAGAGATACTATGAAGATGAACTCCAAAATTATGTATCCCCTTCTTGCCATGCTGTTGCACCTCTTCGTCTGCCCTGTTCCTGTGATCGCAGCGGGAAAAGCCTATGTCAACGATGACAACTTTGTCGACGAGCAGATAGGCACGACTCAATCAAACGGGATTACCTGCTATCAGTCGGCAAAATACCTGGTCGTTGCGAAAGAGGTTCAAGGGCAGGCAGGGACTGACTTCTTGATCAAATATAAGTCAAACCCCCGTGAGAAACTGGAATGCAGCTATGTTCATGGCAAGGACGATTTCGAGATAAAAAACGAATGGGCTGAATATTTCGCCGGTCTGATGCATGATCTTCTCATCCTTGACAGCACCACGGGCCCAGGTCCGAGCGGACTTATTATCTGGGATTTGCTCAAGCGCAAGAAGGTCTACGAAGGCTCCTGGTCAGGCGCAGAAGAGGCTAACGATGATAGGCTTGTTTTCTGGACGGAGACGGGAGAAGCAACCGCTGGCAACTGTCCGGAGCTCGAGAAGTGGAAGTCGCAGGGACTCGATGGTGCAATCGAAACAAAGGTCATACTCAATCTAACCAATTTCCAGATTACGGAAACACAGCAGACGCGATGCAGCCCTAGGCAATAACAATCGTAAAACAAGGGGTCAACCAATTGCAGGATGGGGGACCGCTAGGGGACAGTGCTTTAAGCAGCTTTCCGTGGCAAAATGGTCAAGACTTGAACGCCCAGGACTTGTCGACCAGCCGCAGAAACGCCCAGGCGCTCGGCGATAGCTCCCTGCGGTTCGCATAGGCAATCCCAAATTCAATGAGAGGGGTTTCCTCAGCGATTTGAATCGTTCTCAGGGTCCCATTCTTCAGCTCCTCCTGTACCGCACCTCTCTCCACGAAGCCTACGCCGCTGTCCTGCCGCACGAACTCCTTGACGCTGCCCGTGCTTGCCGATTCCACCGAAACGATTGGCGTTACTTTGAACCTTCGCAGATACTCAAGAACCACCTCCCTGACCGCAGATCCCTCACGTCTGAGGATCAATGGAATCTGGGATAGCTGCATGACGGAGAGTTCTGACCCCGTGAAATGTGCGCTATGGGGGGAGGCAATGAGAACTATTTCTTCCCTCCATAGGGCCTTGGCTTTAAGTTTGCTATTACCCGGACTGTACCGGACGACTGCAAGCTCGTTCCGGTGATCCACGATGCTTTTGACCATCTCCGCATTCGAACCCTGATCGAGGATTATCCTTACCCCGGGATAGCTCTTCTTGAACGCCTCGATAAGGGGGGCCAGATGCCTCAACGGCGCTTCAGGACATCCGACACGGAGATCTCCCGATTTACCCGCGGATATGTCCTCCAAGTAACCCTCCATCTCACGGATTTCCTCAAAAATCTTCTCTGCCCGTTGCATAACGCCCTTTCCAGTGCTGGTCAATCTAATAGAGTTTCCCTCACTGACGATGAGTCGAATCCCGATTTTTTCTTCGAACCTCTTGATATGTTGCGTTATAGCGGGTGGCGTCACCATAAGCATATCGGCGGCCTTGGAGATGCTTCCGAATTTTGCTGCCGTATAGAAGGAACGGAGTTGGTTCATATTCACAATCATTGTTCACCTTTTGTGATTAATATTTTGTTAGTCTACATTAACACTTAATAACTTGCCTAGTTCACCATGATCTCGTATCATTGTCAATAGAAAGACAGCCAAAAAAGGAGGCTACCATGAGAACACAATTCAGCCAGACCCAGGATGCGCCACACAAACAGGCCGTAAATACTGCGGCTATGCTTCACAAGACTCAGGACGTAGCGGAATTTGTCAGAGTCATGGGTCAAGCGGTCGCACCCATCGGGCAAAAGGCGGCAGAACATGAAGCAGGACCGACCGGCGCTAAGATCCAGCCTGAAGGGACATGGATCACAACTTTTCTACTCGTCCATCACTGCTTGCCTGCCGGGCTCTAAAGCGTTACGCAAGATAGAGTACCGTTTGACCCGAGGCGGAGCCAAAGCCAAGGAAACGGCTCAAGCCGGGGAGTAGAGCCCCTCAAACGACACTTAATTTTGCGGGACGCTCTAACGGTCTGATGGCGAGGAAGACCACAAAAAGAAACGTCGGCCAGAGTTGCAGAAGGAGTCTATCCAAGGAATTCGTCAAGTGCCAATTAAGGTCGTGGGGACTAAAAACATAGGTGAAAAAATACCCTGCAACTACGAGGGCGAGCGCCATTGTGGCGATAAGCAGAGTGGTTGCGCATCTCCGGTTCAGGCTTATGCCGGTTACGACAAGGTAAAGGCCGAAAACAGCGATGAGGCCATTTCCCCACCCAAAAAGTTCTTTGCAGAAGGCCTCTCCTATCACTCTGTACCGGTGGAGGTCTCTCAATTTGGCAACGTACGTGCCGAGATCAAGGGATCCGAAAACGTCGTTCGGTGGGGCATAGCGCACCTTGAAATAGAGGAGAACGAGGAGAATGGGAAGGAGCCCTATCAGGAAAGGTCCCACTTTCCTCGCGGTATTCCTGACCCCTCCTCTGATCACCGTTGTCACGATGAGCGCAAAGGTCACGGCGAGGACAAAGAGTATGCCCTCGTTCTTCGTCCACGCGGCAAAACCCGCCATTGTCCCAGCAAGGGAGAGGAGTCCCCTGCCTTTGTCGCCTGCAGCCATCGAATCGCTTAAGCCCAACAGGATGACCGTGGACAGGATGAAGAATCCCAAGGGAATGTCGGCATACTGGTCGCCCCCGAGCCGCACGAAAGAGGCAGTCGCCAGAAGGAAGAGCGCGGCCTCCACGCCCCGACGCGTTGAATGCAACACCGCAAGGGAAGAGGAAAGGGCTGCAACCGTGGCGAAAGTGAAAAGAGCAGCAAGGACTTGGGGCACCCTCTGCGTGTCAGATCCCATGTAGGTCCAGAGCCGGCCAATGGAAGACGGGAGGAGGAGGGGGTAATCAGCGTGGCTCATCAAAGGATAGAAGATCCTGGTCCACAGCTCATGGCCCCGGAACATGAACCTCGCCCGCGCATTCCATATGGAATAGGCATCCATGGCTCCGTGAGGCCTGTTGATGGAGCAGAGTATCAGCCCGGCGACGGCGCATGCGAGAACAGCCCAAAACCCGACGAGCAGAGGTTTGGGAATGGAATTCCGGCTGTCCGGAAAGCCGGAAGGGCTACCCGGATCGCGACCCTCGGGGGCGAGCAGGGAGCGCCTCGTCCGCTTGAAGGCGAGAAAGACAGCGACGATGCAGAGAAAGAGCGTCGGCTCAACAGACGCAAGTCGGGGGCCTTGTGGCTCTACCCATGCCATGTGAAGAAAGAAGGTGCACGAGGATATCCCGATGCCCAAGGCGCATGCAAGGGTGAGCTGCAGGAGGACAGTTCGCGCAGCGAGCCTGGGCTGCCATGCCATGCGGACCAGGAGAAGGCCGAGGGCAATGGGCGCGCCGATGGAGACGATGAGGCTCAGGATCACTGCCGCGTGCCCCTGTACAGCTCGATGCCGGCGCCAAAGTCCTTCACCGGAACCAGATCCGCGGTCTCGGACTTGTTGGGGTTATCCAAGCCGTAATAGTCGCCTATCACGTAAGGGTAAGTCTTCCCCCAGAGCACCATGATTGGGGACAAATTGTACTGTGTCAGAAAAAAGGACCCTGCCCGCTGCCCCACTAAGTCCCTGTCCGTCACGTACCCTACGATTGCATCCCTGGGAAGGTATTTCTTGAGGGGCGCCAGACGCGCTTCGTAGGCTATTTCTGGAAGAATCCCGGGCCTGTGAGACCTGCGCAGCTCCATCTTGATGATGTCCACATTCGCATAAAGGCCAAAAAGCAGAACTATCAGAAAGGGCAGATAGAATCTGAGCTTCGACGACCTCATGACCCATTATAGAACCTTGGGCGGGCCAGAGTAAAGGGATACGGCAGGTGCCTGGACCTCGCGCTAATAATTGTCGAGTCGGTCTCGATCTGTGCGACATTTTTGTCGCCTGTGAAGGAGGCAGTGACGCACGATTATCTGTCACACCGGCCTTTCTGTGTGGTATGGTTATTTCCGGAGGCTGGCATCGGAGTTGCAGAGGGGATTGAAACATCCCTACCTCCCTTATCCTCGGATCGGCTGCCGACGCAAGAGGATGCCGGCGGCCGATCCCATTATCTGCTCCTATCCCTTCCGGCGTACGGCAGCCACGACGATAGGAGGAGGAAGGGCCGACGCTTTAGGGAATGGATGAGATATGGCCACATGGTTCAAATGGTCATCATGTTGTTCCTCCTGGCAGTACTCGTCGCCCTCTTTCTCGGGAGGCTGGCCGAAGCCACCGCAAAAAGATACCGGAAGCGGACGAGTTATGGACGGTCGAATGCATATCGACGTGATGGAGGGACGAAAGGAAACGTGAATATGGGCTCTTTGTTTTGCCGTTGCTCAATGCTTCTCCTTGCAGCCGCCGCACTCGCCTGGAGCAGCCTCGCCTTCTCCGGGGAGATTCATGATGCAGCCAAGGTCGGCAACGTAGAAAAGGTCAGCACGCTCCTCAAAAGCAATCCGGATCTCGTGTCCAGCAAAGACGCGAGCGGGTGGACGCCTTTGGTATGGGCGGCGGCTTACGGCCGCAAAGACGTAGCGGCTTTGCTCATCGAGAACAAGGCTGATGTCAATGTGAAGGACTGGAAAGGCCTGACGCCCCTGCACTACGCGGCGCTGAAGAACCACAGGGACATTGCGGAATTGCTCCTGGCCGCCAGGGCTGAGGTCGACGCGAGGAATGACGGCGGGCAGACGCCCTTGCACGACGCGGCGGCCATGGGTAACAGGAACATAGCTGAGTTACTCCTAGAGCACAGGGCCGACATAAATGCCGAGGACAACAATGGGCAGACTCCTATGGCATGGGCAGCGCACGAAGGCTACAGGGACCTCGCGGAATTTCTGCGCCAGCACGGCGGCCGTCAATAGACCACGGTCAGACCGTCTTTGAGGGATTGGGAGGAGCTGTATCGTGAGGCTCTACGGCGTCCTAAGAACAGCAGCAGGCGCCCTGAGGCGCAACGTGATGCGCACCCTCCTCACCACCCTCGGCATCGTCATCGGCGTCGCTGCGGTCATCACCATGATGGAGATCGGCCACGGAACATCGCTCGCGATCCAACGTACCCTTACGAGCATAGGGGCGAACACGGTTGTCATCATACCGGGCGCCCAGAACGTGGGTGGCATTAACTACGGCATGGGGAGCATGACGACCCTCTCCCCCAGGGACGCGGAATCCATCGCAAAGGAGTGCCCCGCGGTCGCAAACGTCGCCCCCATCGTGCGCGCCCGCGCGCAGATCGTTTACGGCAACAAGAACTGGGTACCTACGTACATCCAGGGCTCGACGCCCTCCTTCCTCCAGGTGCGAGACTGGACCGACATGGATGAAGGCGAGGCGTTCACCGAGCACGATGTCCGCAACGCGAGCAAGGTCTGCCTTGTGGGCCGTACGATCGTGAGGGAGCTCTTCAACGGGCATTCGCCACTGGGCAAAGAGATCCGAGTCCGGAACATCGCCTTCAAGGTGATCGGCGTCTTAGGCCCTAAGGGAGCGAACATGATGGGCCAGGACCAGGACGACATCCTCCTCGCGCCCTGGACGACGATCAAGTATCGCGTCGTGGCCACCAGCTTGTCAGGCGGCAACCAGAGCGTGACGAACACGTCGAACACGACGGAGGTCAACTCCCTCACCATGCTCTACCCGAACATCTCGACTAGTCTTTACCCGACCCAGTCGACCAACGAGCTTGCGGACGTGCCCCAGCCCATCCGCTTTGCGAACGTCGACCAGATCCTTACCAACGCGCGCTCGGCAGCAGATGTCCCCCTTGCCATCGAGCAGATTACCGATGTGATCAGAGAGAACCATCACCTCAAACCTACCGCCCCCGACGATTTCAGGGTCCGGGATATGACGGAGATCACGCAGGCCATGCGATCGACGACCGACCTCATCACGAGGCTGCTCCTCTACGTGGCCATGATCTCCCTCATCGTCGGCGGCGTCGGCATCATGAACATCATGCTCGTCTCGGTCACGGAGAGGACGCAGGAGATCGGCCTCCGCATGGCAGTGGGGGCCGAGCCGAATGACATCCTGCGCCAATTCCTCGCCGAGGCCATGGCGCTCTGCCTTGTGGGCGGCATTATGGGCATCATGGTGGGAAGGGCAGCATCCATGATCGTCTCCAGGGTGCTCCACTGGCCCGCGGCGCCTTCGGCGGGAGCGGTCGTGGCAGCCGTGGTGGTGTCGGCAAGCGTGGGTCTGATCTTCGGCTTTTATCCCGCGTGGAAAGGATCGCGCCTTGACCCCATCGACGCTCTTCGATATGAATAGGATACGGATGGCGCAGACCGCCTGCCAAATCGGGGATGCGAAAGGCGCGATCTGCGGAGGTTGCGTATGACCATGGATACGCGGTATGGTTATTGCTAAACAAGCTTGAGGGAAGTCAAAGGGGGAGATGCTTCCTCCCGGGCTTACCCCCTTAAAGGTGAGGAGTGGACTCTATGCGAAGAAAAGGGATAATCGCGATCCTCGTTGTTGCGGTGATGGCCGCAATTGTCACGGGGGTTTGGGCATTCTGGACCAAGGAGAAGAAGGCCCCTCTGTTTCACACCATACCGCTGAGGCGGGGGGACCTCGTCGCCACGATCAGCGCCACGGGCACGATCGAACCCGCTGCCGCGGTGGACGTAGGCGCGCAGGTCGCGGGAGTCATCGTCTCCTTCGGCAAGGACAAGCGGGGTAGAGAGGTCAACTGGGGCTCCGAGGTGGAGGCGGGCACGGTCCTCGCGAAGATCGACGACTCCCTCTACGTCGCCGCGGTGAAGACGGCGGAGGCCCAGGTGGCACAGGCCACAGCGAACGTGCCCGCGGCCGAGGCAAACGTGCTCCAGCAGAAGGCCAATCTTTTGCTGGCCACCCAGAACTGGGAGAGGGCCCAGCGGCTCGGCCCTTCGGACGCCCTGGCCCAGAGCGCCTACGAC
>CAYZAF010000192.1:0-2777 GCA_964476435.1 uncultured Syntrophaceae bacterium | reverse complement strand
CATGGATGAGAAGACCATGCAGCGCGTCTTTGAGCCGTTCTTTACGACAAGGGAGATGGGCAGAGGTACAGGCCTGGGGCTGGCCTCGGTCTACGGCATCGTGAAGGGTCACAAGGGCATCATCAACGTGTACAGCCAGGTAGGACACGGGACCACCTTCAACGTCTATTTCCCTGCATCGAAGAGAGTGGCAAAGAGGGCGGAGGCGATCCCCGAGGAGTCTCTATCGGGAACAGAGACGATCCTCCTTGTGGACGACGAAGAGATGATCATCACCGTGGGCAAACAGATGCTCCAGGCATTGGGATACAAGGTAATTACTGCGTCCGGAGGTCACGAGGCCGTCGAGACTTACAAGACGCGGAAGCGGGAGATAGACCTCGTCATCCTCGACATGATAATGCCGGACCTGGAGGGAGGAGGGACATTCGATGCCCTGAAGAGCATTAACCCGGACGTCTTGGTCATACTGTCGAGCGGGTACAGCCTGAACGCCGAGGCAGAGGCAATCATGCAGCGCGGGTGCAAGGCCTTCATGCAAAAGCCCTTCAACGTCTATGCTCTTTCGCAGAACATAAGGGACGTCATAGACCGAAAGCAGCAAGACAAGGAAGAAAGGTGAGGTAGCGCCCCTTTTCTTGGGGGGAAGAGAAAAGCAAGGGGCAGCCACTGGACATAAGGAGCGAGAAGGTAGTAGAATATGCTCCTCGACAAACGAGGAGTTTACGGTAAAGCCCGGTCTCCAGCCGCGACAGCGTGACTCTCGGGCATCCCCGGTAAACAAACCAGAAGAGACGAGTTTCGAAAGCGAGGATGAGAGCCTATGTCTGAGGAAAGAACGCCAGCGGACGCCGTGGTAGAGGAAATCCCTGCGCAGGAAGAGGATTTTGCTGCCCTACTCGAGAAAGAGAGCAAGATGCCGGAGAGGTTGGAGCCGGGACAAAAAATAAAGACGGTTGTCATAAGCATCTCCGGTGAGATGGTATACGTAGATCTGGGGGGCAAGAGTGAGGGCGTGATCGATCTTGCCGAGTTCGTGAAGGAAGACGGTACGTGCAACGTACGGGAAGGCCAGGAGGTGGTGGCGTACTTCCTGTCGGTTCAGAACGGGACAAGGCGGCTGACCACGCGTCTCCGTGGATTCTCGACCCTCGACGTGGCAGAGATAAGGGACGCCTTTCACGCTGGAATTCCCGTAACAGGGAAGGTAAAAGCAGCAGTAAAGGGAGGCTATGAGGTCACCGTCGCAGGGGTGCGTTGTTTTTGTCCCTTTTCCCAGATAGACCTCAAGGTGAGCAAGGAGAGCGACGCCTACCTGGGTCAGACTTTCTCTTTCAAGGTGCTCGAATACGAGAATGACGGGCGCAACATCGTCCTCTCCAGGCGCGCCCTCCTCCAGGAAGAGCGGCAGGCCCAAATTGACCGCTTCAAGGAGACCTTGAGCGTGGGCATGGAAATGAAAGGTGTCGTGCGGTCCATCCAGAATTTCGGCGCCTTCGTCGACCTCGGCGGCATCGACGGCCTCATCCCGTCGAGTGAGATCGGATGGGACAGGACGGAAAGACCCGAGGATGTGGTTTCTGTCGGCCAGGAAGTAACGGTGAAGGTAATCGGCCTCGACTGGGCCAAGAACCGCCTTACCTTGAGCCTTAAGGCCTTGCAGGACGACCCATGGGAGAGCAAGGCAGACAAGTACTCGGTTGATGAAAGGGTGAAGGGCGTCATCGTAAGGCTTGCGCCGTTTGGCGCATTTGTCAACCTGGAGCCGGGAATCGACGGCCTGATACACATCTCTCATCTAGGGGCCGGTCGACACATCCACCATCCCAAGGAAGTGGTGGCAGTCGGCCAGATGGTCGAGCCCATTGTTCTTTCCGTGGACAAGGAAAACCGGAAGATCTCCCTCTCCCTCGAGGATGGGAAGGAGAACGCGGCGCTTCCAGACGTAGGGGAGATCGTGGAAGGGGCCGTGGACCGAGTAATGCCCTATGGGATTTTCCTCAAGCTGGACAGCGGCATAAGCGGTCTCATACCGAACTCAGAAATGGGCACGCCCAAGGGCACGAATCACAGCCGCATGTTTCCCGTAGGGACGAGGCTGCAGGTGCTCGTCATAGGGGTGGACAAGGAGAGCAGGAAGATATCTCTTAGCAGGAGTGCTGTTTCTGAGAAGGTGGAGAAAGATGACTTTTCCCGCTACCGGTCCGGACAGCAGGGAAAAGAGGGAGGCCCCGCTGGCTTGAGCAGCTTCGGGGAATTGCTGCAGAAGCACCTGCAGGGAAGCTCGAACGGCTAGAATCCTAATCGATCCACCTGATTGTTTTGGCCCGTCCCTCCCGGGATGAGGTGAAGCGGTTGACGGGACTCTCCCGGTCCGGATAGCCCAGGGCAACGCCGATAACGACGCTCTTCCCGTCGGGGATATTGAGCGCGTCCTTGACCTCCTCTTCGTAAGCGGCAATGAGACCGATGGGGCACGTCCAGAGTCCCCGGTCATGAGCAGCGAGGAGAAGATAGCCCACGCAGATGCCTAGGTCTACGAATCGCGCCTTTGAGAAGGACTTGTCAATAGATACGATGATCGCCACGGGGGCGCCGTAGAAGTTGCAGCTTCCCTCGTTGATGAAGGTGTTGAGGTCTGAGCCCATCTCTTCGAGATAGGGCAGCATTCCGTCGAAAGATGCCCTCCCCCTGGCGATAACATCCTGTGGCAGGGGCGCGACGTTCCCGGGGCTGCACGAGATCCGCTTTTCCCCGTACGCCTTGATGAGCTTTCT
>CAYZAF010000191.1:0-2141 GCA_964476435.1 uncultured Syntrophaceae bacterium | reverse complement strand
AGCCACCGTGCCACGGGGGTAGGGCTGATGCATCTGGCCGGTCGTGGACGACGGCATGGAAGAATCGATGATATGTGGATGCAATCTGAGCCGCGTTGGCCGAGGATCAAGGTAAAAATGTACCAAATCGTTTGAGCGGGGCACCCCCGTCCGGTTACACATCTTGAGGGCAGCCACATTGCCACGGGGGTAGCGGGGAGGCCGGTACAGCAGTGGTCAGGGGGCGGAGCGATTCTGAAACATGCCGTTGGCCGAACGCAAAACCCACACTGCAGAATCATGCGACGATGGTCGCTTGACATGACACTAGATCGATTGGCTGGCGCGTCTAGTCAAGATAAGGTACGAGCCCCTCAAGGGGCGTAGCGGATTACGTCCGAGGGGCACGTTGACGCGCACAGCCCGCAGCCTACGCACGCGTCTTCCCTGACGTGGGCGATGGGAGATGAGGCTGTTGTCAGGGGCCCGAAAAGGGCCACATCTCTTTCTTGCGTCTCCATCTCGATGGCGCTGTGGGGACAGGCGTCCCTGCAGGAGCCGCACCCGCTGCACCGCTCTTCATCCACCTCGGGAAAGACGCGCTCCTCTTCCTGGTCGAGGATCATCTCCCCCAGGGCGGCAAGCCTCTCCCTCGGCTCCCACCTCCGATCGCGAGGCTGTCTTGCGAATCCCACATGGTACCGCAGCCTGTCCCATCTCGTGGGGTTCCACCGGAGCTGCGGCTCGGAACGGTACAGGGAGAGGATATCCCTGTCCGTGAAAAGGCCCTCATAGTCGTCAAAGCGGATCACTTTTTCCGCCTCGACGAAGAGGCTTCCCTCAGGGCCGTTGATCCGCGCCCCGCCCTCGACGAATGCGATCTCCTGGCCTTCCTCCAGGTGGATGAATATGACGCCCAGACGCCGTGCCTCCTCGTACTCCAGTTCGCCGTAGGAAGGCGTCACCATGTTGCGCGTCACCACGTAGACCCTCTTCTTAAGCCGCGCAAGGGCTTGAGCCATCTCGAGGAAGCGGGCTGAGATGAACTCGAAGAAAGGGCCGCAAGCTGGCTTTTCAGAGCCCACGTAGAAAAGGCAGGAAGCGAGCGTGCCGTCAGGCAAGGCTATCTCAGGCTCCTCCTGTGCGAAGATGCGCTTCTCCCATGCGGCCGCATGGGCGGCAAAAGTCTTGCCCTTGGCAGCGAGCACGCCAGCACCGAACCCAGTGAGGATGGAATCTTTGACGTTCATGGGTTCCAGGCTTCCCCCGGCAGCGAAGACATGGGGCGCATCCGTGGTGAGCGGCGCCTCCTCCTTTACGAAGCCGAACTGATTCAGGGAGAATCCAAAGAGGCGGGAAAGATCGAGGAGCTCAGGGTTCGGCCGCAGGGCCATGGTGAGGACCACGTAGTTGAAGCGCTCCTCTTTCAGCCTTCCTTCTGCGAAGTAGCGCACCGTGACGCCTGTTCCATCCTCCTCGAAATACCGGGAGTTGGCCCGCACAAAGGCAACGCCAGCCGCGCGGAAGAGGCGCTCCATGGAGAATTCCTGGCCGAAGAAGCGCAAGTCGTTGTAAAAGACGGTGATGGCGCATGAAGACCTTTGGAGGGTCCACTTGATCTGTCTCAAGCTGTAAGAACAGCAGACTGCGGAGCACAGGGGGTACTCGCGGCAGCGGGAGCCGACGCAGAGGATAAAGGCGATCCGGTCGAAATCGCGAGGGAGGTCCCCCTTGCGCTGGTCGATGAGAGCATCGTACTCGAGGCTCGTGAGGATCCTTGCGCCCCGCGCCTCCGGTGCCTCGTAAGGGGTGAGTCCCGTTGCCACGACTACCCTATGGGCATGCACGACCCTGCCGCCATCCGTGGCTACCTCGTACCCATCTTCCCTTCTCGCCACGGACCTGATGCGCTCGTCGGTGACAAGGGTGAGGCGTCGGTGTGAGCGGATCTCGTCGAAGAACGTCCTGAAGCCGATCCTGCAGTTCGCGATGCGGGCCATGAGGCCGCCCGGCTCGGGCGTGGATTCGACGATGGTCACCGTGTGGCCCTCTTTCAATGCGACCTTTGCGGCAGATATGCCGCTTATGCCGCCGCCGATCACGAGGATGTTCATAGGGCCTTCTTCTCTCCCATCAGAAAGAGCACGAGGTCAGTGAAATAG
>CAYZAF010000190.1:0-2188 GCA_964476435.1 uncultured Syntrophaceae bacterium | reverse complement strand
AAGCCCGAGAAACCTGTCGATCTTCTCGGGGCTCACCGCAAGGGTCATTCGCTCCTGGGCTTCGCTCAGGAGGATCTCCCACGGATCGAGCCCGTGATACTTCAGAGGGGCTTTCTCCAAATCGACGATGCACCCGTTCGTATCCTCGGCCATCTCCCCGATGGAGGACGAGAGGCCTCCTGCGCCGTCGTCGGTGATAGAGTTGTAGAGGCCTTCATCCCTGGCCATGAGGAGGAAATCGGTCATCCGCTTCTGGGTGATGGGGTCGCCTATCTGGACGGCGCTCGTGGGCGAGGCCTCGGAAAGCTCCTCGGAGGAAAACGTGGCGCCGTGGATGCCGTCCTTGCCTATCCTGCCGCCCGACATGACGATGTAGTCGCCCTTTTGCGCCCTTTTCTTGTAGCTCGCCTCGCCGTTGATCACGGCGGGCATGATGCCGCACGTGCCGCAATAGACGAGGGGCTTGCCTAAAAAGCTCTCATCGAACACGAGGGAGCCGTTGACCGTGGGGATGCCGCTCTTGTTGCCCCCGTGCTCCACACCTTCCCTTACGCCGTCGAGGACCCGCCTCGGATGGAGGAGCCTCGGCGGGATCTCACCTGCGTAGTCGGGAGGCGCGAAACAGAAGATGTCCGTGTTGAACAGAAGACGCGCCCCTTTTCCCGAGCCGAAGGGATCCCTGTTCACCCCGACGATGCCGGTTAAGGCCCCACCGTAAGGGTCGAGGGCAGAAGGTGTGTTGTGGGTCTCGACCTTGTAGGCGAGGCTCAGCTTCTCGTTGAACTTCACGATGCCGGAATTGTCCTTGAACACGGAGAGACAGAAGTCGTTCTTGCCGAGGGCCTTGCGGATGGCGTTGGTAGAGCCGGCAATGCAGGTCTTGAAGAGGCTGTCGATAACGGACGTCCGGCCATCCTCCCGATACTCGATGACCGCGTTGAATATCTTGTGCTTGCAGTGCTCCGACCATGTCTGGGCGAGGGCCTCCATCTCAACGTCCGTGGCCTGAGCGGTCAGACCGACTGCCGTTCGCTCGCGCAGCACGTCCGCTTTCCGGAAATGCTCCTTGATCGTGGACAGCTCGTCCGCGGAAAGAGCCCACGTACGGGCCCGGTTGATCTTGAGAAGCTCTGCGAGGTCCATGGTGAGATCGAAGGATTCGACAAAGGGCTCGTGACCCGAGGTCACGCGCGGCACGAAAGCGCCCATGCCCCCCTGTCCATGGTAGTCGTCCATGCTCTTGACTACGTACCGGTTGATGAGCGTATTGGCGAGGATGCCCTCCGCTATCCCGACGATCTCCTCCTTCACGAGGGGGCCTTTCAGGAAGTACATCCTGGAAGTGTAGACGCCCTCTCCTTGGGCGAACGGGCGGTCAGAGACCGCCTCGATGACCTCCCTGGCCGTCCTGCCCACATTGTCCGTCACGCCCGGCTTAAAGCCCACCTCGATCACCCAGTCAGCGTCGAAAAGTACCGGAGCACCCGCGTAGCCTGTCTGGAGCACAGGGTCGATGAACACGTCGGTCCTCAGCTTCTCGATGATATCGCCACCGACGTCCGCGTCGACCGTATACACGTCCACCACGTGCACGGCAACGTCTTTTCCCATCTCGACCCTCAAGCGGGCTTTCAATTTCTCGGCCGGTACGTCCCTCACGCCGTCTTTGTATGCGACTTCGATTCTCGTTGCCATTTTAGTATAGGAACTCCTTGGCGCACTTTATGGCATCCATGGCTGAGCCCTCATCGCTCGCCTCTGCGGTGAAAAGCACGTTGTCTAGGGACTTCGTGAATTGCCTCAATTCCCGGAAAGGGAAGGTCCCGTGTCCCACGGGCAGGTGCTCGTCGCTTTTGCCGTGGTTGTCGTGGAGGTGAATTTCCATAAGCCTGTCCTTAAGGGGCAGGAGCCAGTCCTCGAGGGTCACGGTGGTGAACAGGTTGAAGTGGCCCGTATCGAAACAGAACCGGAGGTTCCGCTCCCTGAAATGGTCGAGAAGGGCCACGAGGGTGGAGGGAGTCTCCTCGAAGATATTCTCTATGATGACGGGCAAGTCGTCGCCCGCCTCTTCGAGGACGCCGGTCCACGTCTCTATGCTGGCATCCAGCCACCATTCCACGTGGCCGTCAAAGCGCCATCTGTCGTAGCCGCCGTGGCAGACGATCCCCTTGGCTCCCATGGCGTGGGA
>CAYZAF010000189.1:0-1572 GCA_964476435.1 uncultured Syntrophaceae bacterium | reverse complement strand
GGGGAGGAAAGCTAATGACGACATGGCATGAGTATTTTCGACGAACCGGGAGTATTCCAGAATGGCCATACCCCATAAGATACGAAAAAGAGACTGAGGTAAAAACTGACGTACTTGTTCTTGGAGGAGGAATAGCCGGCTGCCACGCGGCCATTAATGCCAAGCGCAAGGGTGCGAAGGTCATCGTAGTCGAGAAGGGACCGACAAAGTGGAGCGGAGATGGGGGTGCGGGCGTCGATCACTGGTTGAGCGCCTGTACCAACCCGTGCTCTAAGGTTTCCGCCGAGGAATTCACAGAATCGGTGATCCGGGATCTCAAAGGTTATGATTGTGGCCCGGCCCGCTACGTGAATGCCCGAGAAAGCTGGGATGCGCTCCTCGATTGCGAGCGGATGGGCATGAAAATCAGGGACGTGACAGATGAGTTCAAGGGAGCCGATTTCCGGGACGAAGAGACGAAGCTGATGTTTGCTTACGACTACACGAATAGGATCGACTTACGGGTTTACGGCCACAACGTGAAACCGGTACTCTATCGTGAGATGAAGCGTTTGGGTGTGGAGGTCTACGATAGGGTCATGGTGACAAGCCTGCTGACAGAAGGCGGAAAATCGGGTACAAGGGTTATCGGGGCCACCGGGATCGATATGCGAACCGGTGAGTTCTTTATCTTCAAGTCAAAGGCGAATGTCATCGCTATGGGTCGTCCGGCACGACTCTGGTCATTCTCAACAGAATATAGGCCTCTTTGGAACGACATGAATCATACAGGCGACGCGTTAGCCATCTCGTGGAATGCCGGCGCAGAGTTCGTAGACCTCGAGCAGTCCTCCGCCCGTATGGATAACCCTCTGGGCTACATACCTTACGGCGCAGGAAATTGTAGTAACACCTATTACGGAACTCCCATCGTTGATGCCAACGGAAAGGAAGTGCCATGGGTCGACAGGGACGGAAGGCAGCTCGGAAGCGTGGAAGAACGCTTTCGGCCGTCCCCTCAGCAGAGGTTCATACTGGGACTCGGCCTCAGAGTCCCGCTCACTTATGAGAACATGTGCAAGATTCTCGCACGGGACCTGTCAGAGCGGATACGCAACCGTGAGTTCGTATTGCCCCTGTACGCCGACCTCACCCGCCTAACGGCCCATGAGCGGAGAGCCATATTCGGCCTCATGGTAGGCAACGAAGGCAAGACGCGTATTCCGGTATACGATATCCTTACGAAAGCGGGTTTCGATCCCGACAAAGACATGCTCCAGGTCCCTGTTATGGACCCGGAGTCCTATAGCAAGAATGTGACAGGCAACTTCTGGCATGGAACGATTCTGCCGCCTTTCAGGAGTGTTGCGGAGGGTGGCCTTGTGGCTGATTGGGATTTGAGGACCAGTCTTGAAGGTTTGTACGCCGCGGGTTATTCCATCTTCGGCGCGGGTGCCCATTCCAATGCTGCGACCAGCGGACGATACGCCGGCAGAAAGGCGGCTGCGTACGCGATGACCGCCTCCGAGCCTTTGGTGGAGCGTGGCCAGATTGAAAGAGAGAAGGCCCGCGTCTATGCCCCCCTGAAGCAAG
>CAYZAF010000188.1:0-4865 GCA_964476435.1 uncultured Syntrophaceae bacterium | reverse complement strand
GACTGCGGAGCTGCAGTAGGAATGGGCCGTTCCCGGCGGGAGCCTTTCCGTTATCTCGAGCGCGCAGATAACCGCACCGCGGTCGTTGAAGACCTTGACGAGATCGCCTTTGTTGAGGCGCCGCGCTTTTGCATCGTCCGGGTTGAGCCGGACGATCCAATAGTAATATCCGCCGATGGGGACGCGGTGCTCCTTGATGTCGTTGACCCAGCTCCCCTTGCCGTCGCCCATGGTATGGAACGTATACCGCGGATGGGGCGTGATGAGCTGCAGGGGGTATTTCGCATAGAGCTGCGTGGTGTGGTGGCCTTCCCATGAGGGGATGTATTTCGTCATCACCGGCCTCTCCGGGTCTTCCGGGGCAAAACGCTGCAGGCTCGAGCAGACGAATTCGAGCTTGCCCGATTGTGTCTGGAGACCCCTGAAAACTGCCTCGCTGTAATCGGCAGGCATAGGGGCGATCTCCGGCGTATCCTTGGGCCTGTCTTCGGCAAAGGCCCTGAAAGAGACCGGCGCCCGTAACTCTTCCTTGGGGGCGGGCACGACGTAGTAGCCCTTTTTCAAGAACTCCTCCCAGGAAATCACTTTGGGAAGGTCGCTCGCGTCGAAGAGCCTCTTGCACCAGTCGTACTCGGTGCACCCTTCCGAGAACATCATGCCGAAGCCCAGCCGCTTTGCGATCTCGAAGAATATCTGGAAGTCGGACTTCGATTCTCCCAAAGGCTCGATGCACTTGTGCTGCATGAGTATGACGCGGTGGTTGTTTCCGGTGAAGCTGTGCTCTACGTATCCCCCGGCGCTCGCGAATTCGCCTATATCGATCCTTTCGAAATTGGTGCATGCAGGGAGGATCACGTCAGCGAACTTTGCCTCTCCCTCGAACCAGACGGACTGGTTGACCACGAACTCGAGGTTTTCTGACCGGTACATCCGCGCATAGCGGTTCGTCTCGGCCATGGTGCCGAAATGGGAGCCCCCGTACTTGTAGTACATCTTTACGGGCGAATAGCCCGCAGCCGGATACTCGTACCTCTGGAACTGCGCCTCGATGGTCATGTTGCTCGTCGGGTAGCCGTAGGTCCTGCCCTCGAGGACAGCCTCCGGTATCTTCATCCTCGGCACCCGTTGAAGGACCGTATTGACCGTGGGGAGCTGGGGCATCCTGGGATAGAGGCTCACCCCGAGCCCCGTGTTAAAGAGATCGCCCGAGAGGGCCCCTTCGGTGTAGCCGGGGAAATAGAAGCCCGTATCGAGGGGCGCTCCTTGCGACGTGTTGCCCATGTTGATCCCCGGTTTGCCGAGACCCTGCATCGCCATGAGACAGACCATGGAGCGGGCCCATTCGATGCCTGTCGCGTCGCGGCAGGCCGAGCCGAAGCCCGCGTTGCCCCCGGCACAGAGATAGGTCTTCCTGGTCCCCCATTCCCTTGCCAGAGCCCGTACCTCCCTCGCCGGGATAGCAGCCTCCGCCTCCTGCCATTCAGGCGTTTTCGGGATTCCGTCTTCTTTGCCGAGGATGTAATCCTTCCATTGGTCGAAGCCGACGGTGCGGTTTGCCACGTACTCCTTGTCGTAGAGCCCTTCGGTGATCCATACATAGGCAATGGCGAGGGCCAGAGCATTACCTGTCGATGGCCTGGGGGCGAGCCACTTCCCTCCGAAGAGCGCCGCTGTGTGGTTGTAGTAAGGGTCGATATGGACCATCTTGACGCCCAGCTCTTTCAGCCATTGGCGGCGCACCGTGCCTTCAAACGCCGAGTAGCTGCTCGTGGTTTCAGGATCGCTCGACCAGAAGACCACCATCTCGCATTCCTTGAGACAATCCTCGACGGTCCCGTACGTCTCGGGTGCGCCGAGGCGCATGGACTGTCCCCAGTGGTGCATGGCTCCCCAATACCATCCTTCCCAGCTGTCGGGGTTGTGGGCCTGGACAGTCCACCCGATCGTGTTGAGGAAGCGCAGCCTCACGGAGAGCCAGTAACCGAGGTTCCCCCACATGTGGTGGGAGCCGCTCCCGCTCAGGATGGCGCCGGGCCCATGGACCTTCTTCACACGCCTTATCTCGTTGGTGACGATTTCAAGCGCCTCGTCCCAGCTCACGCGTTGATACCCGGAGACACCCCTTCCTTTAGGATTTCTCTCGCCCGCGGGATCGAAATCTATCCGCTTCATGGGATAGAGCAGCCTGTCCGGAGAATAGACCATGGATCTGAACATGAGGCTGAAGGGCATGATGGTCGTCTTGCGGGGAGGGGTGAAAGCCCTGCCCCGGGCAGTAATGGTCCACGGCTCTGCGTCGAGATTGTCGAAGTCGATCGGGGTCACGCGGAGGATCTTTCCGTCCCGCACGTATACAAAGACGGGCCCGCCGTTGGTGCTGCTCGTATACCTCTTGACCCCTCCGCCCACGTCAGTACCGAATCGGGCAGCCCTGCTCTGCATGATGCTCAGTGTTTCCATCCACCAGGTCGCAAGATCATCGGGCCCTCTCAAGCCCAATTGAAAGGCCTTCATAGCGCTCACCGCGGCGAGATGGTCCCTGGGAGGCAAAAGGAGGTTGAGGGCGATCTTCGCATTCGCCATGAAGATCATGACATCCGGGCTCGGATGGATGCCTCTTTCTGATTCAATGGCACCACCCTTGAGCGTGTAGTACCTGCCGCACGAGTCGTCCTGCAGCTTTATCTGTACGGTGAAGTTCTTCTCTTTGAGCCGCTCTCTGAAAGACTGGTCTTTTTCCGCCGTCTTCTTGAGGCGCATCTCCAGGCCGCGAAGGACGATGGAAAAGACGAGCTTCGCTGAGCGCTCGGATTTGGCGACCCTATTGACGATCGATTTCATCAAATGAAGCTTGCTATGGGACGTCCCTTTTGCAGTTGTCATGGCAATCTCCCCATTCACCTCTTGGCGCTAGGTTATCTTCAGCAGCCTTTCCGCATTTCCTCCCATGACCTTCTCCATCTCTTCGGCCGGCAGGTTCATGGCCCTCACCCCCAACAGGTTCTCCCGGTAGAAATCTTCCCCCCCTTCAGGGCCGAAGGGGTAGTCCGTCCCGAAGACCGTGCGGTCAGGTCCGAAGAAGGCGTAGCCCACAGGGTATGATGCCACGGAGCCGTTAAGGGCGGTATCGCCGTAGAAGTTCTTCCAGTACTCCGTGATGTCCTTCCCCTCTTTCAGGCAATGCTTGAGGCCCCTCCTGATGCCCTGCTCGATCCGGCGGGAAAAGAAGGGGAGCATTGCTCCGTAGTGGTGGAGGACGATCTTCAGCGAGTCGAAACGGTCGAGGGTGCCGCTCAGGACGAGACGCCAGGCTGCTTGGCTCGTGTCGAAGGGCCAGCCGAGGACGAGCATGTTCATCCACCCCTTGCGGGCATCGACAAGGGGATAGGACTCCCACTGGACAGGGTGGATGAAGATGGGCAGGTCATACTCGACGATCTTCTCATAGAAAGGGTAGAACTCCTCGAAGTCGAGGCCTTTGCCGTTTTGGTTCGAGCCCAGGGTGATTGCCCGGCAGTCAAGCTCGCTCACGCACCGGTCCAGCTCCGCAAGGGCTTTTGCCACGTCCTGCAGGGAGATGAAGCAGATATTCACGAACTTCTTGGGGTAGGCCTTGCATAGGGCGTAATTGTCGTCGTTCGACATCCGGCATACCTCGGCCGCCTCGTCCGGGGAGAGACCCACCACGACAGGCGCCGTCTGGGTGAGAGCCTGCATGTCGACCCCGTACTTGGCCATCAAGGCAAGGCGGACCTCGGGCACACCGTTCTCTGGCGGGAAGTCCATAAGGTTCCCAGGTCCGTACCACTTGGCCTTCGAGATATAGTCGCCTACCCTTTTCGAGATAAGATGGGCGGAAAAATCAATGATCACAGCAGTCCTCCTCTCACCGCAGAATCCCTATCGGCGCTTGGCCGCCTCTTTCCATGACCGTTTGCAGTTCAAGGGATATTCTCACCTCGCCCTTGCCTTTCCTGATCCATGCGCCTCGCGTTGCTAGCAGTATAACAGAAACTGGGAATGAAAGAGCGCCCGGAATTGCGAGGCTCGTTGTCAAGGCTGGTCAAGGAAGGTCCGACCCCTTTAATTCTAAATTTCCCTCGACCGAACTGTCGGCCAGTGTTAAAATTGGCGGTGCTTTTTAGAAATAGGCGGGGAGCTCGCCAGTCAACAGGATGGCAACCTCCCCTTATCGTTCCCCACAAAAGTGAGGAAGAAAAGGGCGAAAAAGGAGGACCCATGAAGATCGTCGCTGTCGTCGCCAGCCCGCGAGGCACCAAAGGAGCAACCGGGGCTCTCACCGAAATAGTGATCCAGGGGGCGCAGAAAGCAGGGGCCGTTATTGAGACTGTTGTCATTAAGGGACAGGAAGTTAAGCCGTGCACCGCGTGCGATACGTGCCACAAGAAGGGGTCGTGTCCCCAAAAAGATTCGTTCCTCAAGATCAGGGAGCGCGTCGATGCTGCGGACGGCCTTATTTTCGCAACCCCCAATTACATATCCCATGTGAGCGCGCAGATGAAAGCCTTTTTCGACCGCTGCTGCGGCGTGGTGCACCTCCAGGGCTTCGAGGGGAAATACGGAGCGGCGGTGGTTACCTCCGGCGGGGGCGACGAGGCGCCCATTGCGGAGTACATAAGCCAGTTCCTTGCCGTCACCGGGGCCGTTCCCGTCGGCGCAGTATGGGCGACCATGGGACAGATCCAGGGTTACGACTTCCCCGCGGAAACGCAAGACAAGGCGCTCGCCCTCGGGGAGAGGCTCGTGAAGGCCTGGACTACCAAAGAAATAGCTCCCCAATACGCGGAGGCTACGCTCAGGTTCCGGGAGCGCATGCGCTCGCTCATAGGTCAACGGGGAAAGGA
>CAYZAF010000187.1:0-11692 GCA_964476435.1 uncultured Syntrophaceae bacterium | reverse complement strand
TGGTGCTCAGAACCTTTGCGAGGCAAAGGACATAGAGGTCGGCCGCATCTTCCTCTATGAGGCGCACGCCCTGGTCGGCTGCGCCTGCCCAGGTCCGTTCGAAGAGATGGAGCGCCATCCTTCGCGCTGACTTGAGCCCTTGGTCCGTCCAGTGAAGGTTCAGCCTGTTGAGGAGCTCATTCTGCCGCATCTCGATGGCCGCAAAGACCCGTCGCATGGAGAGCACCCCTGGATCTTTCTCCCACTCGTCTTCGGCCACGACAGGCCCCTTTCGTTCCTGGTCTTGTTGCGAGCTTTTGCAAGCCCTTGTCTTTCACTTCTTAATGGGTATCTTCGAAAACTCGAACCCTTTCCCCTTGAGCCTCAAGGCCAGGAAGGCTAACCAGTTCTTGTCGTCCTGCTCCGGGTAATCGGCCCGAATGAAACCCAGACCTCGCGTGCCCGTCCGGCTCTCTTTCCTTTCCCGGGAAGCCGCCAGGATCATCTCGCTATTCTCCAAGACGGAGCGCACCTCCAGGCAGCGCATCAGCTCATGGGGGCTCTCCGCTCTGAAGGAGACATTGCGCTTTATCTCATTCAGCCGCTCGAGGCCGCGGCTCAGCATGGCATCCGATTTCACGTCGCAGGCATAGTAATCCATGATGTTCTGTATGGCCATCTCGACCTCGCGCCAGTAAAGCCCCCTTTTGCCGCGGGCCGCATCGGAGCAGAACTCCTTCAGGGATTCCATCTTCTCAGCGCCTGCCTCAGGGAATGCGCTCTGCTTCTTCGTTGCGAGGGCAGCCGTTTCTCCTGCCCGCCATCCCATCGTGAATGCCCCGGGCGAGCACATCCAGGGCACTCCGCCCACATCGTCGCCCGCCGCAAAGAGATTGGGGACCTCCGTCTCCATGTTCGTGTCCACCCAGAACCCGGAAGCTGCCGTTCCAGCCATCTCACGGCTGTTGGGAAGCCATTCCAGCTTATCCCTTCTGAAATCGAACCCTTCCTGGTTTTTCAGATATTCGAGGAAAAGGGATCCTTTCCCCTCGTTGCTGATGGACCACTCGATGTAGCGTATCTCTTCATCCGTCCCAGCCGTGAGATCGAGATAGAAGGGCCCTTTCCCCTCCTGGTGCATTCGACTGTACGGAGGCATGGACTGCGCCTGAAGAAACGCGCGCCGGCTCAAAAGGGGGTCGATCTTCTCTTTGCCCAGCTTGCTCCAGTCGTAGAAATGGGTCCTCGGCACGATTGCTTCTCCGGCCGGACCGACAACCGCGCCCGCGGGCTGCACGGTGTTTCTCGGCGAGCCGAGGTTCAATTCGAAGCCGCCGATGGAATACCCCTGGGGCGTATAGAACTCGGAATTGATGATCGGCAGCCCCGCCCTAAGGCCCATGGCCCTGCCGTCACCCGTTTCGCTCACAGGAACGCGGTGGTCGCCCCAAACGCCTGTAACCCCGCGGGTCAACCTGTTCACTCTGCCTGTGGATACGACGACTGCCTTGGCTTTGAAAGAATAGATCTTCCCGTCGTTCGTGCCCACGCCGAGAGCCCCGGCCGCCTGCCCGTCGGCAACGATCAATTCAACCATCATGACGCGGTTGAATATGGCTACCCCTCTTTTCTTTGCCTCTTTGGTGAGCACAGGCTTCAGGTCCCTGCCATCGAAGTTGAACGTGGTGGGGACGCTGTGGAATTGGGGAACGATCCTGAAGTTGCCGGGCAGCTTGCTGTCCGGGTATCTGAAATTGATGCCGAACTTTTCCAGGTCGAGCACCCTTTCGTAGCTTCCGCCGGCTATCAGGTAGAGGAGCTCTCTGTTGATGAATCCCCTGGCAACCCCCTGGGAATGGTCCTCGACGAGGTCGTCTATCGTCCAGCCCATCTGCTCGTGAATAGGAGGGATATAGCCCCATACGTGGTCGATCCCCGTCCCTGCGCAGCCACTGCTCAGGGTATTGCCCTTCTCCGCTATGGCGACCTTTACGCCGTACTCGCTCGCCTTGATCGCCGCCATACAACCCGCGAGCCCTCCGCCTATTATCAATACATCCGTTTCAATGGGAACGACTTCCGGGAATGCGCTCATGAATCGATCCTCCTTATTCCGGCCACTCTACCCCTTGAGTATCGAGACCCGCATGGGAAGAGGCGGGACGACCTTGATGGCGCCTTTGTCCCTCTCCGGGCACCGCAGCCAGCATGCGCCGTCATATGCGCATTCATCCGGGTAGGCTACTCTGGGAGGTTTGCCCTTCTCGGGATTTGCCTGCAGGATTTCCATCAGGCACACCTCAACGCAGGTGTTGCATCCCTTGCACGCATCCTCATCAAAAACTATGGGACTGAACATGTCTCGCCTCCTTATGAGATACCGCTATGGGGTCTCCTATCTTTTAGGCGGGCGAAAGCCTGCCGCAGCTTTTCTTTCGCAACTCCCTTTGCGCGGTTTGCAGTTATTGAAAATCAACGCCGTTCGCATTGGCAGGTGGGCGACCCTCTTTGTGCGAAAGTAGCCCCGCCCGCCCTCAAAAAGCGGCAGCGCTGCCTCAAATGATTTCATCTTTTGTGCGCCTTGTCAAGGCCGCATGGGAAAGGAAGGATCGGTCATTGACCTTACGAACCCAGGCTCTCTTGCACCATTCTGCCCCACTCCTCGATCTGTCCGAGGGCCCGCTGCGCCACCTGTTCCTTCCGCCTTTTGTCATACCCCTCGAGGAGTCCGAAATTCACGTTCATGGGCTGGAAATCCCTCCTCTCCGTGGAGATATACCGGTAGAGGGCGCCCACGCACGTGGCAGGTCGAGGCGGCAAGAAGGTCTTCCCCCGCTCGTAGGAGAGCGCCGCAATGCCTGCAAGGAGACCCATGGCCGTCGATTCCATGTAGCCCTCCACGCCAACAATCTGTCCCGCGAAGAAGATACGCTTCTCTTTCTTCATCTGCAGGCCGTCGAGTACGGTCGGGGCATTGATGAAGGTATTCCTGTGGATGCTTCCGTGTCTGAAAAAAACCGCTTTCTTGAGGGCCGGCACGAGGCTGAAGACCCTTTTCTGCTCGCTGTAGGTGAGCTTGGTCTGGAATCCCACTATGTTGTACATGCTCCCTGAGCGATCCTCGCGCCGCAGCTGGACGACCGCGTACGGCTCTCCCTTCCCCGCACGCTTATCCACGAGCCCGACCGGCTTCATGGGGCCGAAGGCAAGGGTCTCTCTTCCCCTCTGCGCCATCACCTCGATGGGCAGGCACCCCTCGAAGTACGGCGTGTCTTCTTCGAAGGCCCTCAGGTCGACCCGTTTCGCAGTTATGAGGGCCTCGTAGAAGCGGTCGTATTCTTCTCTGGAGAGGGGGCAGTTGAGGTAGTCGTCCCCTTCGGCGTCATACCTGTTTGCGAAGAAAGCGTGCGCCATATCGATGCTGGCGCCTTCGACGATGGGCGATACGGCGTCGAAGAAATGGAGGTTCGCCCCTCCAGTCATCTCCCTTATCCTCTCGCCTAAGGAAGGCTCCGTGAGGGGTCCCGTAGCCACGATCACAATGCCCTCATCAGGGAGTGTCCTCTTTGCTTCACGCTCCAAGCGGATGCGCGGATGAAGGAGAAGGGCCGAGGTGATGGCTTTCGCGAACCTTGTCCGGTCGACCACGAGGGCCTTGCCCCCTGGAATGGCGGTCTGCTCCGCTGCGTCCACGACAAGGGAGCCGAGCAGGCGAAGCTCTGCCTTCAGAAGACCGTGGGCATTCGTCATCTCCCGTGATTTGAGAGAATTGCTGCAGACAAGCTCGCCGAGGTCGCCTGTCCTGTGGGCAGGCGTCATGACATTCGGACGCATCTCGTAGAGGCAGACGCTCCCGCCTTTGAGGGCGATCTGATAGGCTGCCTCGGCGCCCGCAAGGCCGCCCCCGATTATCGCGATTTCCACCCGCATCCCTTCCGCAGGCAGCTCAGTTTTCCCCTGAAAGAGAAAAGGACAGGGGCGCCGCAGGACGGACACTCGCCCTCTTTCGGCTGAAGGCCGGTGACGAAATCGCAGTCAGGATAACGGCTGCAGCCGTAAAATTTCTTCTTCTTTTTCGATATGCGCTCCACCAGCTCGCCCGTGCAGTTCTCCACGGGGCAGCGAATGCCCAGGGTGAAAGGCTTGGTGAACTTGCAGTCAGGATAGTTGCTGCAGGCGATGAAGCGGCCGAACCTGCCGGTCTTCTCCACGAGGTTGCCGCCGCACTTGGGACAAGTACCCCGGCTCTCCTCCTCGACAATGGTGATCTGACCGTCGCTCGCGACTTTCACGTTCTTCTTGTTCTTGCACTCAGGCCTGCCGCTGCAGACGAGGTATTCGCCGTTCTTGCCCCAGCGGAGGACCATATTCTTGCCGCACTTGTCGCACGGGATGGATGTCTCCTTCTCCTCGTGCTTCAGGTTCTTCATCGCGTTCTTGGCGGTGACGAGTTCACCCTGAAGGAGCGCATAGAACTCCGCCAGGGAAGCCACCCAATCCTTCGCGTCCTCTTCGATGAGATCGAGGCCGTCCTCCAGCTTCGCCGTGAAGTCGACGTCGATCACCTTGGGGAAGAACTCCGAGAGGAGACGGTTCACCGTCCTTCCCAGGGGAACCACCACGAGGCTTCCCTTCTCCTTGTGCACGTATCCCCTCTCCTGGATCGTGCTGACGATGGTTGCGTACGTGGAAGGACGCCCTATCCCCTTTGCCTCGAGCGTCTTTATGAGCGATGCCTCCGTATACCTGGCCGGCGGCACGGTGAAATGCTGGCTCGCCTCTAAGCTTTCGAGTCCCAAAGCCTCACCTCGGGCAATGTCGGGCAGATAGGTCCGCTCGTCTTCGCGCTTTTCCGCCTCGTAGACTCTCGAGAACCCGTCGAAAACCACCTTGGAGCCCCTGGCCACAAAGACATAGCCGTCTGCCGAAATCTCTGCGGTCCTCACGTGCAGCCTCATGCGGGCCATCTGAGAGGCCACGAAACGACGCCATATGAGTTCGTAGAGGGAGAACATATCGTGCGACAGAAAGGGCTTGACGCGCTCCGGAGTAAGGGTCACATCCGTGGGCCTGATCGCCTCGTGGGCGTCCTGGGCGGTCTTACTGTTCTTATAGACATTCGGCTTACTAGGCACATAAGGCTTTCCGAATTGCGCCTCCACGAGCCGGCGCGCGGCCCCGACAGCCTCCCCGGAGGTGCGCACGGAGTCGGTCCTCATGTAGGTGATGAGGCCCGTCATGCTCTTGCCCATCTCCACGCCTTCAAAGAGCTTCTGCGCCACCAGCATGGTCTTCTTCGGCGAGAACTTCAGCTTGCTCGACGCTTCCTGTTGAAGGCTGCTCGTCTTGAAGGCCGCATAGGGCGCGACAAACCGCTCCTTTTCCTCTACCCCCGCCACGACGAACGCCTTTTTCTCCATGGCAGCTTTCAGCTTCTCCGCCTCTTCCCCGGAGGCTATCCGCGCCTTCTCGCCTCCGATGCGCTCCAGCCTGGCCCTTATTGTTTCCCCGCTCGCGAGCTTGAAGGCTGCCTCGATGGTCCAGTATTCTTCTTTGACGAACGCCTCTATCTCGTCTTCCCTCTCGCACACGAGCTTGAGGGCCACCGACTGCACCCTGCCCGCAGAGAGGCCATACTTCACCCTTTCCCACAAAAGGGGGCTTATCTCGTACCCCACGAGACGGTCGAGAATCCTCCTCGCCTTTTGCGCGTCGTACTTCGATTCGTCAAGGGTCCTCGGCGATTTCATTGCTTCCAGGACTGCCTTCTCCGTGATCTCGTTGAAAAGCACCCTCTTGATTGGCGTCCCGTTGCCTATCTCCTCGGCCACGTGAAAGGCAATGGCCTCCCCTTCCCTGTCAGGGTCCGACCCGATGTAGATATGGTCAGCCTCCTTGCCCGCCTTTTTCAGCTCGGCCACGATCTTCGCCTTTCCCTTTACGACGGAGAATTGAGGCCTGAAGTCATGCGCGATGTCGACCCCCATCTTGCTCTTGGGCAGGTCCTTGATGTGGCCGTACGTAGCCTTGATGACGTACTCTTTGCCCAGGAACTTCGAGAGGGTTTTCATCTTTACCGGTGATTCAACAACGAGTAGTGATTTAGCCACTTAAACCTTCCTTATGTAATAGCCACCCGGGATCGGTCTCACCACATCCTTCATCTCCAGCTTGGTGAGGATCGCCATCACTTTCTTCGCCCCCAGGCCGCTTTTCTCAATCAGCTCATCGACGTGGATCTTGTCGATTCCCATCAGTGTGTAAATATAATCTTCGTCCCCCTTTATATCAATAGCCGGTTTCGGCCGGAATTGGATTCCAGGAAAGCAGCAGCTGACGATGTCCCCTATGTCCTCGACGAGTCTTGCCCCCTGCTTGATCAGGCTGTTGGCCCCCTTGTAAGCTTCGTCGAAGACCCTTCCTGGAATGGCCATTACCTCGCGGCCGTAATCAAGGGCGAGGCGGGCCGTAATGAGGGATCCGCTCTTCGCGGAAGCCTCCACGACGAGAACTCCCTTCGAAAGTCCGGCAATGATCCTGTTCCGCTCAGGAAAATGGTGCCCCAAGGGAGATTCTCCGAGGGTGTATTCGGTTATTATCGCCCCTTCTTTAGTCATGTCCTCGAAAAGGCTCCAATTCTCAACGGGATAACAGATGTCGAGGCCGCACCCGAGCACCCCGATAGTGCCGCCCGATTGGTGCACGGCGCCCTTATGGGCTGCACCATCTATGCCCCTCGCAAGGCCGCTCACCACCGTGATCCCTGCCGACGCCAGGGTCTCGGCGATCCGCCCTGCGAGGAGCATCCCCTCGTGGGTCGCTTTCCTTGCCCCCACGATGGCGAAGCACTGACCCGTGAGGGGCAGCGGGCCCTTCTTGTAAAGGACCATGGGGGGATCAGGTATTTCCCGCAAAGGGACAGGGTATCCATCGTCCTTTATGGTGACGATCTCTATGCCCATCCCAGTAAGGCCCGCTGCCGCAGCCTCTATTGTCTTGAACCCTCGGAAGGCGCGGATGGCCTCCTTAGAGACCCCATCCGGGGCTGATGCCTTCCCTTCGAAGAGGGCAGCCACCCTTTCGTAGGTTTCGACGATCCTCTTCTTCTCGTTGTTTCTGATCCCTTTGACGCGGGAAAGGGCCAGAAGAGCCGTACGTTCGTCCATGGCCTGCCCTCAAACCTAAGGTCCACTTTACCTGCCGGAGCCTCCCATCTGCCTCGGAACGCTCCTAAGCCGGTTCGCCCAGAGGAGGCAGAACTCGTACAGCTCGTGTGCCATGAGGCCGCGGGAGAGGCTGTCCTTCCACCATTTGTCCATTTTGAAGTAGGCCACTTCCACTGGCTTCACGAGGAAGAGGGGCGATTTCTCTCCTTCCGGGCCAGCGGATTCGTAGAGCAGATGGAACCTCCTCGACGCATAGTCCGTAACCACGAGGACTACCTTCCTGATCCCCAGTCTCCCGAATGTCCTCTTGAGCGCTTCCGCCTTCGCAGCGTCGTCTCCCTCGAGCTCAACTGCCTTTATGGCGCCCTCCTTTATGCCCCTCGCCTTGGCCATCCTTTCGACAATCTCCTTCATGGTGAGGCCGAGAACGCGGCCGTTCTCGATCCATATGGCCTTGCCGTTGCCAGCCCAGTACTCCCTGAACGCCTCCACGTAGACCTCGCCGCCCCTGTCTTCCTCGAAACGCGGCACAAAGACGACGTCGCACGGCACGATCTTGTCCCCGTAAAGGAAGCGACCTGCCAAGACCCTCAGGGAGAAGGGATGGACAAGCACACCGGCAACGACCAAACAGACGACGAGAAGAAAGAGGAGGCATCCGCACCCCGCTCTGCCCTTTTCAGACTTACCCTTCATTCAAGCCTCACCGCCCTGCATCCAGTGAGCATATCATGAAGCGTCCTTCCTTTCAGCAAAAATGCCATGAGAAAGCCGGAAAGCAGGGGAAGGGCGGAAACGGCGTAACAGCACGCCCGGGCGAAGGCTCGTCCAGACCCTATGTCGTGGCCGTCAATCGCCCGGACGACCTTCATCCCGAACGCAGCCTTTCCGATGGTCTGCTCTCCGTAGGCGGTGAGATAGGTGAAATAGAAGAGGAAGAGGGCGACCTTGAGGAGAACGAAGATAAGAAGGAAGAGAATGAGCCTTTCCACGGTGAGAGGGTAAAAGACGCGGCCCCTGCCGGCCAGGTACCCGAAGATGGCCGCCGCGAGGGTGAAAAGCGATACTCCCCAAAGGAATGCGATGTCGATGAGAAAGGCGATAAGCCTGGCGACCACAGGGGCCCTTTTCATCGCATGTTGTACTCGTAGAAGATGATGGATAAGACGACGAGCGGTGTCGTCTCCGTCCTGAGGATGTTTTCCCCCAGGGTGCAGGGCACGAAGCCGTGCTCCTTCAGCCACTCGACTTCCCCTTCCTCAATGCCCCCTTCCGGTCCTATGGCCACGCACACCTCCCCGTTCTTCTGGGTGGCCAGGATATCCCTCATGGTCGTGCTCTTCTCCCTCTCATAGAGGAGCCAGCGGTTCTTGAAATGATCGACGTACGGCAGTACCCCGCGCAAGGGGGTAGGCGGACCCAGCTCGGGCACGGAGAATCGCCCTGACTGGCGCGAGGCCTCGATCATGATCCTCCTCCACCGCTCGCACTTCTGGGTCTCCTCGTCCTGGAACTTGACGACAGTCCTTTTGAAGATGGTGGGGAGGATGCGGTCCACACCCAGCTCCGTTGCCTTCTCCACGAGCCAGTCCATCCTGGGGCCCTTGATGGGGCTCACGAGGAGGGTGACCCTGGTCCGCTTTTCCTCCGGATGATGGACCGCGTCCATGATCTGAAGGAAGAGCTCTTTGCCCTTGGTCCCGTTGATCACGCAGCGGTAGAGGTATCCTTTGCCATCCATCACGTCGATGCGGTCGCCCGTCGACTTTCTCAGGACGCTCAAGACATAGTTCGAACTGGGCCCGGTGATGAGGACCATGCCGTTCTTCATCTTCAGCTTGTCCACGAAGATCCTTCTCACTTCCATAAGTCACCTTTCGGGGATTTTATAAAAGCGTGATTCATATAACCTATGGAATTGAGTCCATTTCTCACTCTCCATATTCTGGCTCATATGTTCCTTCACGCCCATGACCTTTGCATCAAGGTTATCGATATAGTGCACCACCAGCGCCTCTATGCACATGGGCTTTTTGGGGGAGCCCCACTCCGCCTCGCCGTGATGGCTTACGACGATGTGCTTCAGCACGTCGGCGAGATAGTCCGGAAATCCCTCCACTGCAGAAGCCAACTCCTCTATAAGCATGACACCGAGGGAGATATGGCCCAAGAGCCTGCCTCTGTCCGAATAGGCGAAGCTACCTCCGTTGAGGCCGATCTCCTCGACTTTGCCCACGTCGTGGAGGAGGCTCCCCGCCAGAACGATGTCCAGGTCCCCTCCCAGAAAAGGCACGGCGCGGAGCGCTATTTCCGCGACCGACACGGAGTGCTCGAGAAGCCCTCCGAGAGAGACGTGATGAACCCCGAGGGATGCGGGCAAGAGAAAGAACTTGTCCAGGATGTCCTTCCTCTTCCTCATCTCAACAAAAAGCCGCCGAAGGTGCTCGTTCTTTATCTCATCCGTGATCCGGAAGAAATCGGCAATGAGCTTCTCTACCCCTGATGCGGCCTCTGGGTGGAATTCCCTGATCTCCTCATGGGTAAGATCGCGGGCCTCCTTGCGTATGCTCGCCACGTTGAGCTGGAGCTGGTCCTGGTAAACCTTGGCCCTCGATTCCACGTAGACGATGTCATTGCGCTCGAACAAGGCCGACAGTTCTTCCACCCTGTCCCATATCCTCGCCTCTATGGCGCCGGTTCTGTCCTTCAGCCTCACACTCGCGTAGCGCGTGTTGTTCCGGCTCGAATAGATGCCCTTTCTGTCCACGAGGAAGTAATCCTTCACCTCGGTGTCTTTCTCTATGTCGCATACGAAGACCCGTTTCACAGAACCTTCCTCCCGAAATGCTCGTATCCCTTTACTGCAACTTTTCTTTCCCTCCCCCTGTCCATGAGGCGCACGCCCCTGCCGGAAGCCACCTCCCCTATCACGGAGAGGGATACACCCCCCCTCTTCAAGGCCTCCACCTCGGCAATCCTGGTGCGATCGAAGGTGAAGAGGAACTGGTAGTCCTCGCCGCCTGCCAGGGCGAACCGCTCTTTCCCGTCCTTGACGAGGGCGGAAGGGATGGGCAGCCGCTCCATGTGCACGACGGCTGACTTCCTGCTTGCTTCCATCATCCGCTCCAAATCGATCATCAATCCGTCGCTTACGTCCATCATGGCCCGGGGCAGCCCCGCTTTGACAAGGGCCTTCCACGCATTGTAGGGCGGCCTCGGGCTCGTATAGCGTCGCGTGAACCTGTTGGGCCGTATCGACGGCTCCTCCTTGAGCAGCCAGAGGCCGTAGGCAGCCTCCCCCAACGACCCGGTCACCCCTATGAGATCATTCGTTCGTGCCTTGTCCCTCCCCAGGTATTCCCGTGTGACTAGCCTTCCGGTCATGGAGAGGTCGACGAAAAATTTCCCTGCCTCCGTGGTATCGCCGCCGACCAACGACGCGCGGAACTCGGATGCCCCACGGCTCATCCCGCGATAAAGCTCCTCTATGGTGCTCACGGCCGTGCGGGCAGGGACCCCGAGGGTCACGAGGAAATAAAGGGGCTGGCCACCCATGGCGAGCACATCGGAAACATTCACGTAGACCGCTTTCTTTCCCACGTCAAAAGGGCGCTGGAACTTCAGGTCGAAATGGACCCCCTCGACGAGCGCGTCCTGGACGAACACATACGAGCCCTCGGAGAGGGATACCACGGCGCCGTCATCTCCTATGCCGCGAACGATATCCCCGCCCCTTCTTCCGAACCGGGCGAGCCTCTCAAGAAGGCTATTCTCCGAAATTTCCACGCGCTCTTCTTGCTTTCTCCAGAAACTCTTTCAACCTCGCCTCGAATCCTCTCTCTTTCGGCTCGTAGTACCTCCTGCCCTGGAGGGGCTCAGGAAGGTACGCCTGTCCCACGAGGGCATCGTCGAAGTCGTGGGGATAGAGGTAGTCCCGGCCGTAGCCAAGCTCCTTCATGAGCCTCGTGGGCGCGTTGCGGATGTGTTGGGGGACGGGGTATTCGGGAAGGTTGCGCACGTCCGCGGCTGCATTGCTGTAGGCGGTGTAAACTGCATTGCTCTTCTCTGCAAGGGAAAGGTAGATGCAGGCCTGGGCCAGGGCCAGAAAACCTTCGGGAGGGCCCAAGAAATTGAAGGCCTCCATGGCTGCAAGGGAGACGGACAAGGCCTGGGGGTCTGCGTTACCCACGTCCTCGGAGGCAAAACGGGTCATGCGCCTCGCGATATAGAGCGGATCCTCGCCGGCCTCTAACATTCTCGCGAGCCAGTACAGGGCAGCATCCGGATCGGAGCCCCTCATGCTCTTGTGGAGGGCACTGATGAGGTCGTAGTGCATCTCCCCTTTCTTGTCGTAGACGAGCACCCTTCGCTGGTATGCCTCCTGAACGGTCTCATGGTCGATCACCGGCGCTCGGCCGTTCTTCTCGATTGCCAGTGCGTAGGCCACCTCGAGAAGGTTGAGGGCCTTTCTCGCGTCCCCAGTGACGAGGGTGGCCATCTCCTCAAGGACGTTCTCCTCAAGGACAGCAGGGATGGCCCTTAGCTCC
>CAYZAF010000186.1:0-2360 GCA_964476435.1 uncultured Syntrophaceae bacterium | reverse complement strand
GCCGTGATCTTTATGACGGGCGCTATGGGTGAGCCGGGGGGCGTGCCCCTCCCTGTGGTAAAGACCACGACCTGGGCCCCTCCCGCTACCATGCACGTGAGCTGCTCGATGTCGTGGGCGGGCGTGTCCATGTAGACGAGCCCTTTCCTCGTAGGACTGGCTGCAGGCTCGACGAATTCCTCCAAGGGGGTCGTGCCTCCCTTGTGTATGCATCCTAGAGATTTCTCTTCAAGGGTCGTGATGCCGCCCTCAATATTGCCGGGGGACGGGTTGACCTCGCGGATGTTCTGTCCCCCTTCGATGGCCTTTCTCTCCCACCACGCCACTGCGTCGAGAACCTTCCGGGCTATTTCAGGGGTCCGGGCGCGGCGCGCAAGAAGGTGCTCGGCGCCGATCAGCTCCGGGGTTTCGGAGAGGATGACCGTGCCCCCTTGAGCGACGAGCATGTCGGAGGCATACCCTACGGCAGGGTTCGAGGCGAGACCCGAGGTGTAGTCGGAGCCGCCGCATTCGGTGCCGAGGATAATCTCGGAAAGGGGTATGGGCTCGCGCACGATATCCGCTGCCGCCGCGAGCATCTCCCTCACGATCTTCTTGCCCAGAGCAACGGTCTTCCGCACGCCCCCGTCCTTCTGGATGACTATCACTTCCACGCGCTTATCGCTGCAAGCGATCTGGTGCCCCAGGCTTTCGGGGATGAGCGTCTCGCAGCCGTTCCCGACCACGAGAACGGCGGCGACGTTGGGGTTCGTTCCGAAGCCGGTGAGGGTCTTACTTACGAGGGTCTGATCGTCGCCCACCTGGCCGCACCCGAGAATATTAGGCACGTAGACAACGCCTTTGAGGCCTCTGGCGATGGCCCGCGCCGCCCCCTGCGAGCAGCCGACGCTCGGTATCACGAGCACGAGATTCCTTGTTCCCGCCTTTCCGTCCGGCCTCCGAAATCCCTGGAACGTCATGGCTGCCCCCCTTGCCCTTTCTTGCCTGCCAGGTTGTGGACGTGCACGTGCTCTCCCCTGGCGATGGCCTTAGTGCTCGTTCCTATGGGCTCCCCGTACTTGATGACGGGCTCGCCTTTGCCGTGATCCTTGAGGGCGAACTTATGGCCCATGGGAATGGGGGAAATGAGCTTTATCCGCTCGGAGCCCTGTCCTCTCGAGACAGCCACCTCAAGGCCCTGGGGCAGCGCTTCGAGAGCAACGGCCACCGTGTCTCCCTCATGGATGACGATCGCCTTTGTCCTGCCCGCCATGCTATTTCCTCCCTAGGGGGTCGAGCGTCTGTTTTCGCGACCCGATCTATCCCCCTGACATCAAGGGATAGAGCAGGAGCTGGTCGCCATCCTTGAGGGGCTCCCCTCTATCCTTGCAGTGGACCCCATTTATGAGGGCGAGTATCCTCAGGCTTTCGGGGAAGTGGAGCTCTTTCAGCACGTCTTCCACTGACGCCCCTTGGGCCACTTCCCACCCTTCCTGCCGCATGATCTCCGCGGCATTCGGCACGTACTGGCGTAACGACGCGTAGATCTTCACATAAACCCTCATCTTCTCCCTTTGCGTGTGCACATCATCCATATATCGATCTTCCCGCAATGCCTCTCTTTCGGCGGGCTATTGCTGCCTGCACGCCATGAGCGTCCTTTTCACGAGGGTCCTGGCGATCTGGACCATGTATCTGTTGCGGGTCATGGGATTGGCCGCTGACACGGCAGCGTCTGCAGCTGCCTCGATGTTCCCGTCGCTCAATGCCTTCCCTTGGATGGACTCTTCCGCGCCCTGGGCCCTATAGGGCTTCACATAGACTGCGTTGAGAAAGACCCGTGCTGCCCTGACGCGCGTCCCGGCCATGGTCACGCACGCGGCGCAGTTGACGATGGGGAAGTCTATCGATTTCCTCAGGGCGAACTTGAGAAAGGCGCTTTTCGCCCCTTTCGCAGGGGAGGGAATCCTTAGCTCCGTCACTATCTCGTCCGGGTCGAGCACCGTGGTCTTCCTCACGTCCACGCCGAAGAAGTCGTCCATGGGGATCGTCCTCTTGGTGGTCTTGACGCGGGCTCCCAGCGCAAGGAGGGCGGGAGCGGTGTCGCTCGGGTGGACTGCATAGCAGCCGCCTTCCACGCTTCCCCCGAATATGGAGTGGAAGCGGTTGTCCCCCTCGATGGCGTAGCACCTTCCGCCGCCTTTTCTCATGCAGGGGAAGCGGTTGTTGGCGTTCCTATAGTACCAGCACCTGATGTCCTGGCAGATGTTGCCGCCGATGGTGCCCATGGCGCGCAGGTGGGGGGAAGCGGTCCTTTGCGCACCCTCCGCGAGGGCAGGGTATCTCTCCTTTATCGCCTCGTTTGCGGCGATGTCCTCAAG
>CAYZAF010000185.1:0-4971 GCA_964476435.1 uncultured Syntrophaceae bacterium | reverse complement strand
AGAAGTTGAGGATTTTGTCGCTCACGTAGGCGATACTCTGCATCAATCGGCGCAACTTCACCGCAGTGGGGGGCGGCGTTACGCCGAAACAGCCGTCTGTCGCTTTGCTCGACGCGAGATGATGGGCCCAAGGACAGATCCCGCAGATGTGACAGACGGTTCGGGGCATCTCCTCGACAGGGCGGCCCTCGCAAAATTTCTCGAAGCCTCTCAAGGTCTGAACGTAAAATTTAGTATCTGCGACATTGCCTGCGTCGTCCAGGGTAATCGCCACCTTCGCGTGGCCTTCTATTCTCGTCACCGGCTGAATGTTGATTACCGTACTCATCTGCCTCACCTCCTCACTTTACTGGCCGCGTTGGCAGGACCCTGAGGTTGCCGTGCCCGCCGATATAGCGGTTCATCAAGGCTCTCCTGTCCATAACCGATTTGGCATCGAGTCCTACGGAGCTTAGGGCCCCCATCATGTCCACCATGGGCTGGGCCCCTTTCCGAATAGGGCCGAAGCAGCCCCGGCACGGGGTCCTTGCCTGAATGCACCGGGGGACCCCAGTTTTTCCCGCACAGCCTGCCAGCGTCACCGGACCCATGCAGAGGTAGCCTTGCTCGTTGATGCAGCGCATCTTGTCGAGGCCTTCCTCAGGATTGAATTCCATATTCTCCAACCACCTCTTCACAGGCCCACCTCCGGACTTCTGCAGCCGAATGACAGGGCATGTGTCGCACACACTCCGCTCCGGGAGGCTCCATGAGGTCTTGCCGGCAAGGAGGCCGGTGATGCTTTCAGCGATCCAGTCAGGGTGGGGGGGACACCCCGGAATCCTGATATCTACGTTGACGATCTCATCGACCGCTGTGCACGTGGCGGTCCACTTCGGTACGTTCGGATCATCCGGGTCTGGCGCGGGATTGGATGAGGGACACTGACGGAAGACCTTCTCAAAAACCTCTTCATTCTTCCACATATTCGCTTGGGCAGGCACGCCTCCATAGCAGGCGCAACTGCCAAGAGAGATCAGAAACTTTACTTTCTTCCTGATCTCCTCAAGCTCGTGCTTCTGCTCCTCGTTGCGGACCCCGCCGGACACGATGCCTGCCACTGCCTCTGGGATCTCCATGACGGTTCCGTCGCCGGTCTGGCCATAGAACTTGTGATCAACGAGGGCCGTGATGTGAACAAAGTTAATCGCAGGCAACAAGTCCAACAGGGCGTCTCCAATGTTGAGAATGGAAATCTCACAACCCGAACACGCGTTCAACCAGTCTTCTACGACATTTACCGGCATCCTCTCCTCCTTTCTCCGTTTATCTTCCGCTCCACTTCGCGTCTATGGGCCCTGCACCGCTGCTATGTCCTTAACCACCCTTCTTGTATAGAGAAGCAGCTTATCGCCCTCTTCGAGCAGCTCGACTTCGAAACCATTTTTCTTGTATGCCTGCATTGCGTCCAGAACGGCTTCCTTCGAAGGAAAGTCAACTCCATCCCACATGAATTTCTTTTCGTTGATGAAGACAAAATCGCTTGCCATGTCAACTACCTCTCAGAGAATATGAAGGGCGGTGTTCCGTTGGTCATCGAATCCGGCACGAAGATGTGTCCTCGCCTGATGGTGTCGATGGCCCTTGGCAGTTCCGCTTCGACCTTCTCTTTGACCAGATAGCCTCCCGCACCGCTCAACAGCGCCTGTCGGGAATACTCCATATCCTCGTACATGCTGACGATCAGGACATCTGTATCCCTGTGATCCTCTTTGACCTTGGCGAGTACTTCCGTCCAGGGGAGATTCGGCAAGGCTGCGTCGAGAATCACGAGAAGGGGACCGACCGGACTATGGCGAACAAGCTCAAGGAGCGAGACGCCCTCTCCCGCCTCTCCCATGATCTCCAGGTCGGGCTGCTCTTCGAGGATCCGCCGTAGGGCGTCCCGAAAGGAACGATGACGAATGGCCACGATCACCTTGTACGGGATCATTGGTTGCACCTCCAGTCGCCATTATCTCAACTTGTTATAACGGCAGCAATGCGCAGAAATACTCATTTACAGATAAGTAGAAATACCTAATATCATTCTCGGATAGTAATAAGCGATTGCCAAAAAGAATCGAAGAGGATAGGACCCGTTCCTCTTCACTATTCCAGCTTCAGAACGACCCTCGTAATGCCCTCTTCCAGAGGTTCCGTGACGCAGCCCAACCTCGTGCACATGTTGAGCATCTTCGTATTATCAGAATGGACATAGCCGTACGCCTCCTCGACACTCTTTTCGTGTGCTATCCCGATGATTGTATCGACGAGCTTATAGCCGAGCCCCTTGCTCTGGAAAGCGTCGTGGACGACGACGGCAATCTCCGCCTTCTTGGGATCCGCATCGAGTATGAGCCTTCCTATGCCGATCATCCTCCTTTTATTCTCCTGTCGAATTTCGGCGACGATGGCAACCTCCCTTTCGTAGTCGATGTTGCACATGCGCACATGGACTTCATGGGGGATCTGTTTAACGACCTGAAAGAACCGTTCCTTAAGCGTCTTTTCGGAGAGGCTCGTGAGCATCTCGTGTTCGAGTGGTTCGTCCTCGGGCCTAATGGGCCTTAGCAGCACATCGGCGCCGTCCGGAAGGACCCAGTGTGTAATGTACTTTGCGGGGTAAGGGCTGATGATCAGGTGAGGACGGGAGGATGACTGGTCTGAGTAACTTGGGTCGAGCACCACCCGTGCGTCAAGGGCGATTGCCCTGGGGCCGGCAAGGGCTATGGGGTTGATATCCATTTCGGCTATTTCGGGGAAATCGGTAATGAGGCTCGAGAAGCTCAAGATGATCTGTTCGAGCCTTCCGATATCTGCAGGAGGCTTGCCGCGGTATCCTTGAAGGAGACGGTAGACCTTTGTTTCTTCCATCAGCTTCCTTGCCAAGACCTGATTGAGAGGCGGAAGGCCGATTGAAAAGTCTTGAAATATCTGCACCCCTGTACCACCCATACCGAAGAGGATGACCGAGCCTAAATCGGTGTCTTTCTTTGCCCCGAGGATGACTTCATAGTCTATATTCTCTACCATCTTCTGGACGGTAACTCCTTTGATCGCCCACTCCGGGCAGTATGCATGAACCCTGTCCATCATCTTCAAGTATTCGTCTCTCAGCTGCTCGTCGGACTTGATGCCGAGCGCAACGCCTCCCGCATCGCTCTTGTAGCTTATGTCGGGAGAGATGATCTTGAGGACGAGGGGATAACCCTCGCTTCGCCCTATCTTCACTGCCTGCTCGATGCTCTGGGCTACGTAGGTCTTCACCGTGGGGATGCGGTAAGCAGCAAGGAACCTCTTTGACTCTTCCTCGGTAAGCACCGTTCGACCTTCAGTCAGTATTTTGCGGACAAGGGCCTTGAGCGTGTGCTTCGGGGGGGCGAGATCGACCGGCACATCAGTCGGTGTCTCGTGGAGAATGCCCAGATTGCGCTCGTAGCTGTACATGTAAAGGTAGGTTTTCACCGCCTTTTCCGGCGTATCGTAAGTGGGGATATTATTTCTCAAGAGGATTTCGCGGCCTTCGTGCGTCTGACCGCTTCCCATCAACGTCGCGATGATCGGCTTGGGAGCACGATCTGCAATCTCGGAAATCGCGAAAGCGAGCTCGCCCGCGCCGGCCGCTCCCTGGGGCGTGAAGATGACGAGGACGCCGTCGACGCCCTCATCCCTCAAGCATATCTTGATCGCCTCACAGTACCGCGCGACGTCCGCATCCCGCAAGAGGTCAACCGGCGTGCTCTCCTTCCAGGAAGGGGGTAGGATGCGCTTCAACTCATCAAGAGCCGGGGCGGACAGGGTGGCTGCGCGACCCCCCAATGCGTCGAGTGTATTTACCGCCATCATACCGACGCCGAAGGCGTTCGTAAGCACAAGCAGTCTCGGGCCTTTGGGCAATCGCTTTGAAGAGAGGACCCTGGCCGTGTTGAAGAGGTCGCCCACCGTCTTTACCCGAACAACACCGGCACGTCTGAAAGCCGCGTCGTACACTCTGTCGCTTGTTGCGAGATATCCCGTATGAGATTTGGCCTCCTCGCTCATGCCCGACCTCCTCGCGGGCCTCAAAACGACGATGGGCTTATTTCGCGCGAAGCCTCTCGCAGCGCTCATGAACTTCTTGGCGTCTCCTATGCCTTCCTCCATATAGACCATGATGCTTCTCGTGTGCGGGTCGGTCCCGAGGAAGTCAATTAAATCGCCCAGCTCCACATCGATCATGGAGCCGAGGGAAGCAAACATGCTGATGCCGGCGTGGGTATCTATGCCCCATTCGATAAGAGCCCGGCCGAAGGCCCCGCTCTGGGAGACGAAGGCGATGTTTCCCGAAAGAGGATTGGCTGCAAGAGGGCTCGCGTTCAGACCTATGGGAGGCCTGATGAACCCAAGACAGTTGGGTCCCATGATCCTCATGGTATACTGCTTGAGGAGTTCCTTGAGCGCTTTCTCGCGCAGTTCGCCTTCTTCTCCGGCCTCCCTGAAGCCAGATGAGACAATGACGGCCCCTTCGACGCCCGCTTTTCCACATTCTTCCACGACCGACGGAACGGTGGCCGCGGGGGTCGCGATGACGGCTAGATCGATCGGCTCCGGAACGCTTGCGACATCGGGATAAGCGGGAACCTTCAGGAGCACCTTCTTGTGGAGGCTGACCGGGAAAATAAGTCTTTCACCACTGAGAAGCACGTTTTGCAGTATAGCCCTGCCGAAGGAGCCAGGTTTATCGCTCGCCCCGATCACGGCAACGGTCTTCGGGTTAAGCATTTTTCGGATGTCGCCCATAGGAGAGCTCCTTCAGGCCGCCTCCCCGTTTATTATCACAGGTACACCAGTCAGCGACAATCCGCAGAAATACTCATTTGCAAATAAGTAGAAATACTTAAGAGCGATCTTTAAAGAATGGCGTGGACGAGGCGTCAGCCTTAAAGAGGCTACACGTACCCCTTCTCTATG
>CAYZAF010000184.1:0-13752 GCA_964476435.1 uncultured Syntrophaceae bacterium | reverse complement strand
GATGATCGGGGAAGAGAAGCCTAAATGGATTAACTTTCCGAAAAAGTACGTGCTCCCCGAGGGCCTCGCAACAAGATAGAATGCAATGCCACAGACGAGGGAAATCCGACCCAAATAGAACAGCTTTCGACTCGCCAGGCGCACCTGAAGGGACGCTCCTTTTGACCTTCAGCTAGGTCCCTTCAGACAAGGCGGCTCGAGAACCTACCTACAGGATGAACCGTACAGCGGCTCACGTCTTTGGGCAGCTCCGCCGGCCCTGAGACGCCTTCCTTCTCCCGCGGAAGTTGGATGCGGTTCAGCAAGAACTGCTGCTTGCTGCCGCCCCCTTCCCCTTGACGTGCCCTTGATCGCGTGCTACATAAAAGGAACGTGAGCCGATCAAGGGTGACATCGAGGCTTCTTTCAAACCAGATCGCCTTCTTCCGCTCCTTTCAGCACCTCAGGGGCTGGAGGGTGAAGCACCGGCTGTCCGGGGAAACTCGGGACATCATGGTCGATTTCATTGTGAGAGGGCTATGCCTGTTTTAATCTCAAGTTGTCATTCAAAAGTCGCAGTCTCGGAGAAGACACGGTGGAGGTGACCCTGCAGCATCATCTCTGGGAGGGCGGCGAACCCATACGGATGCTCCTTCCCGACCGATGGCGCGTAAAGGCGCTCCAAATGAAGGGCGATGGACTTACGCTCTTAAGCGGCGACGATTACCGGAAATTTCTGTCTGCCCTGCGTCCGCTCATTAAGGGGAAAAAAGAGATATGCGTCCTCTTCGACGACCTGTCGCGGCCCACGAGGGCCTTCGAGATTGTTCCCCATCTCCTGGAGATTTTCGAGGAATGCGGCATACAGGATGAACAGGCGAGATTTATCTGCGCCCTCGGAGCCCACGCCGCCCTCGATAATGCAGCCTTCAGGAAGAAACTCGGCGAGGACGCCCTGGAGCGGTTTCCCGTCTATAACCATAACCCCTACGAAAACTGCGAAAGAATCGGAACGACAAAACTGGGAACGCCCGTCATCGTCAACAGGGAGTATCTCTCCTGCGACGTGAGAATAGGCATCGGCGCCTTTGTCGCCCATCCCTTTTGCGGTTTCAGCGGCGGGTACAAGATCGTGATGCCGGGGATAAGTCACATAGAGGCTGTAGAATACCACCACGGGCCGCTTCTCAGGAAATGCGGAGAGTTCGCGGGGTTGGGGCGCTTCAGAGACAACCCTCTTCTAGAAGACGTCAAGGAGTGCGGAAGAATAGCGCGGCTCGACGCCAAAATCGACGTCCTGGTGAACACGTCGGGCGAGCACGTCGACCTTTACGCCGGCCCTGCGGAAGGGGTCTACGAGGCCATGACGGAAAAGGCCTTACTCCATTACTCCACAAACGTGCCGGGCAAGGCCGACATTGTTTTCGCAAATGCTTATGGGAAGGGCAACGAAGCATGGATTGCTATGTCTCAAGCGGAGTCCCTTCTTAAAGATACGGGCGGCGACGTGGCATTTATCTGCGACATCGCTGCGGGCCAGGTCGTCCACTACCTTTTTGGCAGATTCGGAAACAATATCGGTGGTAGGCTCTGCTCCGACGGCATGTCCACCCGGCTTCAGAGCCCTAAGGTCAGGAGAATCTTTATCTTCTCCCGCTACAAGGACGTCGTAGGGAGCTCTTCCTTCGGCAGCAGCGACAGCATTGTCTGGATGAGTAACATAGATAAGCTTATCGGGAGGCTCGACGAAGAGCATCGGGAAAAGGCGCCCGACGTGTTCATCCTGCCCGACGCGACGCTGCAGTTGCTTTGAGAGATCGATCTTTCATTGCTTCAACAGAGTAGAACTGGTTGAAATAAGATAGGCGCGAAGGGCGCAAACTTTTTTGTTCCGCGCCCTTCGCGAGGTTGTCGTCCGCTCCTTATTTTATTCTTGCATGGTCGCGATTTGACCTTCCCGCAAGCGAACTCTGTTGGCATCCGCCTGGCTCTTCGTATCGGCCTGCAGGGCTACGTCCTGCAACCGCATCGCCAGAATCAACCCGATGGTAATGACGGACGTGATTATCATAAACACAAGCGCTGCGTTCGGGCCGAGGGCGGCCGTGATGCGCCCCACGGCCATGTTGCCGAAAAATCCCGAGGCGCTGGAACAGGAATTAATGATGGCAATGCCGATAGCCGCCCCCATGCCGGTAACATAGACAGAGGGGAGCGACCAGAAGGGTGCGAAGAAACCCACCGTGCCTGCTTGCGCCACGATCATACCGGCAACTCTGGTTGCCGGGTTTTTCGAGAACGCCGCGAAAAGGAACCCGCAGATGCTCACCAATATGGGAATGATCATGTGGAATTTTCTTTCCCCCGACCTGTCGGAATGGGCGCCCCAAAAGATTACGAAGAATATCGAGAACAGCGGCGGAAGCATCCCGATAAACCCGACGGCGGTGTTCGTGAAAGTTGCGGAGAAACCCTTGATGATGAGCGGCATCCAGAATGTGATGGTCTGGGCGGCGATCTGAAAACAGAAATATATTGCCGCCAGGTGCCATACCTTGATGTTAGCAAAGGATTTTGCGATGGAGATAGGCTCCACCTTGTTCAGCGCACGCTCGCTCTCCAGCTTGTTGACGAGCCATTGCTTCTCATCCACGGCGAGCCACTTCGCGTCTTTCGGTTTGTCCGGCAGATAAAACCATGTCACAATTCCCATGATGATGGCGGGAAGACCCTCGAATATGAACAGCCATCTCCAGCCGGACCTGCCGAACCAGGATATGTTGTCCAGGATCAAACCCGCAAGCGGCGAGCCGAGCATCATGCCCAGCTGTGACCCCACAAACAAATAGGCGACGACCTTGGCGCGCTGCTTGGTGGGGAACCACAAGGTAAAGTAGAAAACTAGTCCGGGGAGGATCCCCGCTTCCATGACGCCGAGCAATAGCCGCAACACGTATATATGCCAGTACTTCGTCGCGAAGAAGACCAGGCAGGTGACGATACCCCAGGAAACCATGATTCGAGCTATCCATTTTCTCGATCCGACACGCTCCAGGATCATGTTGCTGGGGACTTCGAAAAAGAAATACCCCACGAAAAAGGCCGCCGCAAGAGCGCCGAACGCGGCGGGCCCGATGCCTAACTCCTTGTTCATTTGCATGCCCGCATAGCCGATGTTCACCCGATCCAGGAGAGCGATAAGGTAAAGGAGTGAGGTGAAAGGCGCCAACCGCCACATGAGTTTCGAAATCGTTCGTTTCTGCACAGAATCCATTCTCTTACCTCCTTTCCATCAAAAAGGTCCGATTAGCGCGAGGTGCTCGCCAGAAAGGACGCCGCCCAGTTCGATCTCAATGATTTCATCCATTGCTTTCACGATCTTTCATAAAGATCCTTGACGACCCTTGTTGCGAGCAAGGGCGCTGGCCACCCTTTTAATTCCAGATCTTGCCGGGGTTCATGATGTTGTTCGGATCAAAGAGGGCCTTGATGCCCTTCATCATGTTCACCACGACGGGATCGGTAACACGGTTGAAATACTTCTTCTTCTCCAACCCTATTCCGTGTTCGCCCGAAATGACGCCATTCAATTCCACCACTGCCTCGATAATCTCGTCTACAGCCTTCATGGCACGGCCATAATGCTCCTTGTCCTTCACATCTGTGAGCACGGCCGGATGGAGATTGCCGTCTCCGGCATGGCCTAGGATACAGTTTTCAACATTGTACTTCTCGCAAATCTCTTTCACCTTCTTGATGAGAGCCGGCATGGTCCCTCTGGGAATGGCCACGTCCTCAGAGAACTGGGTGGGCATCCTGCTGTGGGCTGCGGCAAAACCGGCCCGGCGCGCCATCCAATAGGCGTCAGCCTCGGCCTGATCCTTTGCTACCCGCACGTCCGTAGCGCCGTAGTGCTGCGTAATCTCGACGATCTTCTCCATCTCCTTTTCGACAGCTTCGGTTTCGCCGTCAACCTCGAAAAGGAGTACCGCGTCGGCATCCTTCGGCAAACCCATGGGCGATATCTCTTCGATCCTGTTGATCACCCAATTGTCGAGGAGCTCGATTTTGTATGGAACGACGCCATTTTCCAGGATACGAGAGACGTTCTCTCCCGCCACTGCCACTTCGGCATAGACGGCCATCATGGTTTTCCTAGCCCTCGGCATGCGTCTCAGCTTCAGTTCGGCCTTGGTGATTACTCCGAGGGTCCCTTCGGAGCCGACAATAATGCGCAGTAAGTCGTATCCAACGACATTCAGCGTCCGACCTCCAAGACTGACGATCTCGCCGGTGGGGAGCACGACCTCGATACCGAGGACATACTGCTTTGTCACACCATACTTCAGACACGCGGGCCCGCCACCGTTCTCCGCGAGGATGCCTCCGAGGGTGGCGCCGAGGAAGCTCTGCGGGTCAGGCGGGAAGAAGAGACCATCCCGGGCAAGCCGAAGGGTAAGATCTTGGAGAATCAGGCCCGGTTCCACCACTGCACAAAGGTTCTCCTTGTCGATTTTCAAGATCTTGTTCATCTTGGTAGTGCAGAGGAGTATGCCCCCGTTAATGGGGATAGATCCTCCGCTGGCGTTTGTGCCTCCCCCTCTGGGGGTAACCGGGATTTTCTCCCTGTTTGCAAGTTTTAGGATCAGAGAGATCTCATTTGCGCTGGAAGGGAAGACGACAACATCAGGCTCATGCTCCCAGTTCGTGGTCGCATCATAGGAATAGACCCTCAACGCCTCACGCGAGGCGAGAAGATTTTCTTTGCCTACTATCTTCTCAAGTGCTGCGATCAATGATGTTTTCAACATCCAGCACCCCTGCGCGATTTGACCTGGATGGCTGCGGTTTTCTAGGGCGAAATCTCTTCCAGTACCTTTCCTTTGGTCTCCACACCGAGAACGAGGACTACTATCCCCGCTATGAAGGCCGCACCACCGTAAAGGAAGAACGCCCACGCTATGTCATGGTAAACAGCGATCATCATCCCCACGAAGAAGGGGGCGACCATGGAGGCCACGCGCAGCCACGCTGTGGCAATGCTCGTGCCCAGGGCACGCATACGTGTGGGGTAAAGCTCCGGCGTATAGACATAGACGATGGTACAGATTGAAGAGGAGCAGAAAAAGCCCAGAGACGCGAAGACGAGGACCTGGGTTATCGTGGAAGCGCCTAAATACCAGAGGACCAGGAAGAAGACGCTGCCGAGCAGGAAGAGCAGGCCCGTGAGGAGCCGCCGTCCGATCTTATCTATGAGAACAATCGTTATCACCGGACCGATCACGCCGAGGATCATTGTCCAGATGCTATACTCTATGCTCTTGCCCACGGGTAGCTTGAACACTGTCTTATAGATCGACGGCAGCCACGTGGTCACGCCGTAGTTCGCAAGAAACGCTGCGAACCACATGACCCAGACCATAATGGTCCTGACGGGGTAGATACCGCGAAAAAGCTCGGCGAACCTCGTGGTGACCGATACGGTCGCGACCGGAACGGTGACAGCCGGCGGAAGTTCGGCACCATAGGCCTTTTTCACTTTTTTCTCTATCCTTGTCATAGCCTTCTCGGCCTCCGTGTCGCGTCCACTGCCGGCGAGCCATCGGGGAGACTCGGGCAGCATCCATATGAGGTAAAAGGCTATGATCGCAGGAAGCGCTCCTATGACAAAGAGCCAACGCCATCCAAAATTGGGGACGACCCAAAATCCCGCAAGACAGGCCATAAAAAGGCCCATCGGGAAGAGGACCATGAAGAACATGCCAAACTTGCCCCGGTTCTTCGCTCCGACGAGCTCGTTGATGTAGGTGGCGGCTGCCGGAACCTCACCTCCAAGTCCGAAGCCCTGTAGTATCCTGAAAACGAACAACGAGGTGTAGCTCCACGAGAAGGCGCAGCAGAGACTGAAAACGCTGTAAACGAAAATGGTGATTATCGTTATGCGAAGCCTGCCTGCGCGCTCGGCCAGGCGCCCGAAGAAGATAGCACCAATCATCTGGCCGAGGAACCCCGCCGAGATGAGGAAGCCTATATACTGGGCCTTTATGGACCACGCGCCAATCAGAACAGGAAGGGTGAAGGCGATAGTCATTGCGTCGAAGGCATCGAAAAAGGTCGCTACACCGACAACTACAAGGGCCTTCACCTGAAACGAAGTCAAGGGAAGACGCTCGATCCGGCTTGTGATATCCGAGATCTTGTCACGCGCCAGCTTTGATACAGTGGAAACATCTGACATTTCGTGGTCCCCCTTTCATGAATTCACTTCCTGTCTCGTTACTTCGTTGCATCTCGAAAAACTTGCCCTCACTTTTCAGGTTTGCCGAAATCGTAGGTCAGTCCTGCTCTGAATGCCCTCATGTTGAGAGCAAGCTTTTCGTTCTGGAACATCGTCTCGAGCTGTTGTTCGAACATGTCCGGTCGCAAGTCCGTCAAGCCGAGCCCGGCGAGAACACCTACCATGACTATATTAGTGAGCAGCGCGGCGCCAAGGTCGAGCGCGATTTGGGACGCGTTGACGTACCACGCTTTGCCTGAAAGCCGGCCGATATTCTCCTTTATCGTTTCGAGTTCGGGATACTCGGCCTGTCCTATGGCGACACACATGGGATGTATGGGTCTTGTATTAGTGACAACGCAGGTAGCAGGACTCCCGCACTGGGCCAGCTGGCGCAGCGCTTCCACGGGTTCCAGGCCCAGTATTATGTCCGCGTTCCCTTCAGGGATGAGGGGACCGTACTTATGGTCCCTTGAGACCCTGAGGTGGCTGGTAACGGAACCACCCCTCTGGGAGGCGCCAAACGTCTCGCCGATGGTTGCCTCGTATCCCTCCGATACCATCGCCTGACCGATGAGCCTCGATATCAGGACGTTGCCCTGGCCGCCGACCCCCGCAATAATGAGATTTAGGGGATCCTTCCCGCGCAGGCTCATTGGCTCTCCTCCCTCCTTATTGCGTGGTGGGGGCATACGTCTGCGCATACGCCGCAACCGATACAGATCGCCATATCTATCTCAGCTTTTTTCGAGTTTCTTTCCCAGATGAGGCCAGGACACCTGAATACTCGGGTGCAGAACCTGTCACAGCCGCACGACTCTCCGACGCATTGCTCGGACGTAACGCTGACATTGTAAGCGCGCTTCCCGCCCTTCGACGTTATCAGCGCGCATTCCCTCTTGGAGATCATCACCGTCGGCCCGACCGTATCGCCGAGCACGCTTAGCAGCTTCTCCGTCGTGCCTTTTATGTCGTAAGGGTCGACGACCTCGACAGGAAGCCCGAGACCCCTGCATAGGCTTGCGATATCGACGGCAGGCGCCGGGCTGCCGGTCGCATCCGTGAGCGTGCCGGGGTGCGGCTGGAAGCCGGTCATAGCCGTGCCGCTGTTGTCCAACACGAGAAGAATGAAATTGGCCCTGCTGTGAATGGCATTTACCAGTGCCGGGATGGCAGCGTGGAAAAAGGTGGAATCGCCGCACGCGGCAAGGACCGGCTGTACGAATTGAAACCGCTCTAGTTTTCCCAGACCATTCGCCACACCTATGCCGGAACCCATGCTGTGCATCGTCTTGAGCTGCGAAAAGCCGGTAGGACCTGCGGCCGATCCATAACAGCCTATATCGCCCGTCACGATCCCTCCCCGTCCGTCGAGCCTCAATGCATCTTTGACGGCCCAGAAGAGACCTCTGTGCGGACAACCCGCGCAGAATTGGGTTTCCCTGGGAGGTGCAAATCTCTCGATTATGTCCGCAGCTTTTTTCCGGTAGTCCGCCTCCCTCGACACGTATTCCACACCGCAAATACCTGCGAGCGCCTTACTGACTATGTCCGTATTGATCTCTCCGAACGGGTCTATGTGTCCAGATTGCTTCCCATAAAACAAGAGGTCCTTTTCCGGCCATTCAAAGGCGAGGCCCTTAAGGTTGCCCTCAAGGAAAGGGTCGACCTCCTCCACGACGAGAACCTTCTGCACCTTCGCCATATTATCCTTGAGGAGAACGCGCGGTAACGGCCACGTCGTGCCGAGCTTAAGGATGCCCACAGATTCGGTGAGCGACAGCCTCCTCACAGCCTCCCAACTGTAAAGCCAGCCGCTTCCTGAAGTTACGATTAGCAGCCGGGGCTTTTCCGGCCCCTCGTACCAGTTGAACCGTGACGAATCGTAAATCGCGGCGACAGTATCGAGCTTATCGTGGAGCGCCTTGTGGTATTTCGGCGCACCTCCTCCGACTATGGTCGTATACGGCGGGCAACCAGGATCGAAGAAAGCTCGGTCATTTATCTTTCCGAGCTCGCCCAGCACCACTATTCCCCTGGAGTGGGATATCCTTGTCACGCTCCTGACGAGACAGACGCCGCCGATCTGCTCCGACAGCTCGAAGGCCCATTTAGTCATCTCCTTGGCCTCCTGCGGATCCGAGGGCTCGAGGAGCGGCAGGTCGAGCGCCCGGGCTACGTTCCGCGAATCCTGCTCGTTAGTGCTCGAGAGCGCGCTGGGGTCGTCGCAGACGACCAGCACCAGACCCGCCTTTACGCCCGTGAGGTTTACGTTGGCGAGGAAATCGAGGGCTACGTTAAGCCCGAGCTGTTTCATCGCGGTTATCGACCGTACGCCTGCATAGGAGGCCCCAGCAGCAACTTCCAGGGCAACCTTTTCGTTTACCGACCACTCGACGTACATATTCAAATCATTGGCGACGCTGGCCAGCGTATCGATCACTTCCGTAGACGGATTGCCGGGGTAGGCGGCCGCGACACCGGCCCCTGCCTCCATGGCTCCCCGAGCGATCGCCTCATTGCCCATGAGCAATTGCTTCGTGCCCGGTTCTTTCAGAGCAGCGGCCGTCATGCCCAAATCTCCCTGTCTCTACTCCTCAAGCAGGTCGCCCAGCATCAAGGGTTGACTCGTTAGGTACAACAGATCCTTCCGTGAGCCCGTTTTCCTGACAATCTCCCGCAAGGCGCGCTTTTTTTTGGCCCTGGCCGCATGGTTAAGATGCTCGAGCGTCTTTGCGGGAAGCTCGGCCGTTTCAATGACACCCCGTCGTATCGCTTCCTGGAAAAGGTCATACCCCTTACTCGTACGTACTATAATCGTGTTCCATGCCGGCAATGCGTCCGTTCCGGGCACATCCGGCTGACGGTCAAGCTCCGCGGCGCCAATGGAGATGTCGGCAAATTCGGATGTCATATCCAGGCAAAAGGCGCACGCAGGCCTGACAAAGGGCATCACCATCTCGAGGGGCATGTCTGTCGTGCCTTTGGCGGTCACTGCGCGCAGTATCTTCGCCGGGGGCGGAGGTATGATGAATTTCAGGACGGGACCAGGTACCTTGCCTTTCAGGAAATGTGAAAAGCCCGGGTACGATAGCGCCCAGGTGCAGAAGAGCCCTATCACCAGTTTGAGCTTTCCCACGTTTCTTGCATCTCCGGACCCGGACATTTTCATCTTCGCGAGCGCGAGTGCCTGACACGGCGTGCCAACCACCCCAACCCGTTCTCGCCCGGCCCCGGCGATAGCCTCATTGAAGGCGCCGAGCACGGGCACCGCCGTGTAATTCGAACGTACGCTTCGCAGCAGCTCTTCTTTATCGGAGACGACCCTGGCCCGTGGAAGCTTTTCGCCATCGAAGAACGTCACAACTGCCGAATCTATGTATCCTTCTTCGAGAGCGAGCCCAATCAAGGAAGTAACCGTACCGGCGTCTTGGGCGCTCCTCCTCAATGCCTCGTCAGCTGAGCGAGCCATCCCTACATGCAGAGCCGGGCCCGGTCGGTCCCAATCGTATGGTTTGCCGAAAGAATCGAGGCTCAGCTTGTCGAGGTCAAGAGAAACCCTCGGACAGAAGGCCTTACAGCGCCCCTCTGGGAGGTCGCAGACGTCCCTCACCACTATGCGCCCTTCGTACGAGACGATGTAAGGGCAGTTGCCGGAGCAGGCCCCACAGAGGGTGCAGAGGTCCTGCTTTAAAACCTTGGTCTCGATCTCCTGACACGCCCCCGGTCTCATATGCCGTTTCCGCCTTTTTATCCCCACCATCCCAGTTCTGCTTCGTCCTTCCTCCACCTCTCGTCCACCTTGACGAGCTCGAGTTCCATGGCCCCATCGACCTTCTTGACCGTAATCGACTGCTGCCAGTTTTCGTCATCCCGCTCCGGGAAATCCTCGCGGTAGTGGCTGCCCCTGGACTCTGTTCGTTTTAGGCCGGCATTGGCTATGACCTCTGCGACTAGCAACAAGTTCTGAAGCTCGAGGGCATCGACCAGATCGCGCGCGTCTCCGACAGAGAGACGGGGACAGACTTCGCGCCTTATCCCTTCTACCTGTTTGACGACGCCCGTGAGGCTCTCCTTCGACCTTACGACGAGTAGCTCCTCCCATGCGTTCTTTTGCAGCCATTTCTTTACCTCGGACGGCGCCTCGCCCCCCCTGCTTTCCCTGAGCTTCGCTATCCGCTCGACCTTGGCCTCAACAGCCTCTTTGTCGATTCCAGTACTGCCGACCGCCGCTGCGAAGGCGGCTGCGTGTCTGCCCGCCCTTGAGCCGAATACCTGGCAGGAGGTCATCATGGCTCCGCCCAGCCGATCTGCCCCGTAAGCCCCAGTCGCCGATTCCCCTACGGCGTAGAGGCCCCGGACGGTCGTCTGCCCGTTCTCATCGATCCTGAAGCCCCCATTCGAGCACTGATGGGCAACATTTATCTCGACGTATTCTTTGCGAAAATCAACGCCTTTGTACGCATAGAAGTCTTCGAATTCAGGAAACAGAAGGCCTGGGTCGGATTTGACCTTGGCCGGGACTCGAAGGAAGAAGGCGTTGTGCTCGTTGGCACGCCCGGCCCGGGTTTCTTTGACCATCGCTATGTCAAGATACTTCGACTCATCCCTGGTGCTGAAAGGACCATGAGTCATCTTCTTATCCATGCACTCGTTCAGGCTAACGCCGGCGGGCAGATAGTCTTGAATGAATTCCTGCCCTTTCGCGTTAAGAACCTTCGGATGCAATCCCCAGATAGGATACGGCACCATCGTGACGGCCGGAAATGCAGAGGCTATGAACATCTGCTCGAATTCCATGTTCATCAGCTCCGCGCCCGCTTCGTATCCCATGGCGTACCCATCCCCCGTGATACAGACAGGGTGGAAACTGAGCCTGAACAGCTGCGCACATCCGCCGGTCGCAATCACCGTTGCCCCAGCTCTAAACAAGCAGGCTTCACCGGTATCCTCGCTGACTGCTATAGCCCCTTTGCACACGTTATTCTCGACGAGAAGGTCGGTGACCATCATATGCTGAACGACGCTTATCTCCTTGTTGGCCCTGATTACGTTTGCGAGACCCGGCATAGGCGAGATATTGCACTCAATCCCTCTTGGATTCTCGGGGTTATCGCTTCCCAAGACCAGGCCCCATTTTTCAAGGGCCTTTCTCGCTTCCGCCGCCCCGTCGACGAGTATCCTCACCAAGCGCCTGTCCGCGAGACCCAGGCCTGCCCGTATAGCACGCTGGTAATAGCTTTCAATCTCTTCTTCGATATCGTCATGTTTCGTCATGCTGTTGAACAGATGCAGCCACCGGGCGTTGCCTGAGCCTGTCGCGCCTGCGCCCCTGACCCCCACCACCCCGAGATCTCCCTTGACGAGCATCGTCACTCCGGCCCCTGAAAGATGAGCCTCGACAGCCGCCCTGGCCCCTGCGGCACCTCCTCCAATTACCAGCACATCGGTTTCCACTGCCCTCGCCGCGCCCATCTTTGCCTCCTTAATGCTCGCTCGTGAGCTTCCTCACTCCTCGTATTCCGCCCTGACTACGGGTTATCAAGGACAACCCTATACATTGCCTTTGTCGGTTAGCGGTTCCGAGGTCTTTCTGGAAACAGTTTGGAACGTTGTTTTGGACAACGTTTCAGATCGAGCCTTACTGGTCTTAAGACTGACGTCGTTAAGATCGGCCGGACAATGTTAAGCAAAATAGGGGTAAGTTCCCCACTCCTTTTCAGACAGTTTCAGATGCTTCTAAGACACTCATGAGCGCACGCCTGGATTCGGTGTTCAACAAGAGACTGTTAACAGAGGGCCCAAGGATTGTCAACACATTTTTCTGGATTGTGTCACATTTTTCTGGATTGAAAAACAACTGATAAAGAAGCTCCTTCGCTGCCACTTCGGGAGAACCCAGTGCATAGCTCAGAGTCTTGGGCCTATCGTGCCTTCGCGCGGCACTCGAATTCCCCTGCTCACGATCCGGCGATATAGTGTGCCCGCGGTTTTGCAGATTTGAGGTGGCAACGTTGAAAGTCGGACCGTCCGTCAAAGTTGAAGAATCGTACAGACCGCAGATTCTGGTGAGAGGGTAATCGTCACCCTTTCTGCCTCGCTTCATACCCGCGTAGTGCTTCCTGAAGTCGAGCATCTGTAAGTCTTCCTTTCAGTGCTGGAATACAGGCGGTAAGTACACTGAGCCTTTCGATGTAGGAGAACGACGGCCTATAAGAGTCGAGCGGCGAACGCCTCTAGGCGCTGCCGCTCTTCCTTTCTGCTTGGTGACGCCGTGGTGAATAAGATCTCTCTCAGGCTCGGACAGGAGGCCGTAAGGAGGACAGCCTTCATGAACCGCACGCACCCATCCTTCATTTCCCCGGATACCCGATTCGTCTTGATTGAAAGCAGAGAGAAGTGGTAGAGTATTGCATATAGTTGCTGGGGGAGCTGTAGACGGCTGAGAAACACGCAGATGGCGTGTGACCCCTTGAACCTGTTGGGTAGTGCCAGCGGAGGGAAGCAGCGGATAGAGATCAACGAGCCGCCGCTTCACCGAAAGATGGCGGCTCTTTTTTTGGAAGGAGGTCTGCTCGATGGAAGATGCGATGATAAAACTGGAAGAGCTCCGGGAGTATGCGCTGACCCTTGGCGCAAGCCGCGCCGTCATCATCCCCGCGACGGAGCTGGTCGTTCGCACAAGCGCCTGGGCGAAGTGCTTCATTCCCGCCTGCAAATACTACGGCACGAGTATCATGTGCCCTCCCCATAACCCCCTTAAGCCCGATATCACAAGAAAGATAGTTGATGAATACCGATACGGTATTCTGTTTCAACTCGACGCGCCCGTCGCCGATTTCGTCGGGGACCAGTGGCGGAGCCTCCACGTGAAGACGGAACTCCTCCACAAGAAGATGCTTGCCGAATTAGAAGGAAAAGCGTTCCATATGGGATTTCCCCTTGCCCTCGGATTCGCCGCAGGTGAATGCTCCCTCTGCGTACCAGCGATACGCTGCGCAGTGCTCGAGGGAGAGGAGTGCCGCCATCCCTTACAGGCAAGGCCAGCCATGGAAGCCTGCGGCTTCGACGTTTTCACCATCGCGAAGAAGGTGGGCTGGAAGATCGTCCCCATCGGCCACACGTCTGAGGCGCACGCCATTCCCTGCGCAAGCCTTATCGGCCTTGTCCTTGTCGTCTAATATTATGACGCAAGTTTCTTGGCGGGTGTCCTTAAACCCTAACTTACTGATGGTAGTCCTTATATTTGCCTCAGCATCATAGGTGACGATGTGTAGGTGGCTGCGTGCGTTTTCGATAGGAGCCGCTTTCTACGGAATACCACAGCAAGTATTGCAAGAGGGGCCCGCCTCGGTCTTCGGAGCGTAATCCTCCGATTTGGCCCGAGGCAGACGTCGGAGGCTCACTTCCTGTAGTGGTGATTTTGTCTACCGCGAAGAAAGAGCACCCCTATTCCTGGTAATGTTGAATTTGGGCTGGTCGCAAAAAGTGAAGCT
>CAYZAF010000183.1:0-2711 GCA_964476435.1 uncultured Syntrophaceae bacterium | reverse complement strand
ACACGGTAGAAATGTACGAATCGTCTTAGCGGGGTACCCCCGTCTTCAGAGGCACCTTGAGAGGAACCACATTGCTACGGGGGTAGCGGGGAGGCCGGTACAGCAGTGGTCAGGGGGCGGAGCGATTCTGAAACATGCCGTTGGCCGCGCCAATTATAAGACCGCCTTTCCGGCATCCCATCAATTAGCTGACCGCGAGACCCACGCTTACAGAATCATACGACGATTGTTGCTTGACACTACACTAGGACGCGGAAAGCCAAAGCTGTCGCCATAACAGGCAGCCCTGGAGCCATTGAAAATCGGGTGAGACCTGTGGCAGTATGTACGTCGGCTATGACAAGGTTATCAATCTTTTGCTTACGAAACAGGGACATGCTCGCGGCGTGTGCCCTCGCTATCTTCACCCTTGCCGCAGGCTCTTTCTTCATGGTACCCTCGGTGACCGGGGTCTTTAACGACGACGGCATCTACGTGAGCACAGCCAAGTCATTGGCCTCGGACCAGGGCTATCGGCTCATCAACCTCCCGGACACGCCCTCCCAAACCAAATATCCTCCCCTCTATCCCGCACTGCTCTCCGTCGTCTGGAGGGTTTGGCCGGTCTTTCCCGCCAACGTGCGCGCCATGCAGTGGCTGACCCTCTTTATGTCGGCCCTTTCAGTGGGTCTCGGCTACTACTATATCGTCACCTGCGGATACTTCAGCCGTCCTGTTGCCCTTCTGGCAGCTCTGCTCTCAGCCACCTCTCACTACCTCCTCTACTACAGCTCCCTGCTCCTTTCGGAAATGCCCTTTGCCTTTTTTCTCATCCTGGCCCTTCTTTTACTTGAGCGGTTCATTAGATCGGATGCCAATCGCCTCTCCTACAAGCTCGTATTGGCAGTGGCCATCGCCCTCCCCTTCTTGACGCGGTCCATAGGGCTGGTGCTGATACCGGTGGCCCTCGCCTTCCTGGCCTTACGCCGCCGCTTTTCCTGGCTTGTCGGGATCGGCCCGACCATCATGGTCCTGGCGTGGTTTGCCTGGACCGCGCATTCGAGAGAATCGAGTCCTATCGCCTACTACTACACGAGCTATTGGGACTGGTGGAGGGACTTCGTAGACATCAGGGTGCTCGCGAGGGTCATCATTTTCAACCTCGTCAGTCTCGCGTACAGCATCACCTATTCCGGGGCCACTTCCCTCTCGAGGCTCGTCTCATGGCAGCCGAGACTCTGGCCGATGATCGCGATCGTAGCCATCCCGGCGTTTATCGGGATATGGCGGGGCTTGCAAAAGAAGCAGATCCTGCCCTTCATGATATCCGCCTATCTCCTGGTCGTGCTGATTTGGCCGTGGCCTCCGCTGCGGTTCATTGTCCCTGTTCTCGGGTTCCTCCTCTGCTACCTCCTCGACGAAACCTGGCGCCTCCTCCGCAGTCTCTCCCCTTCCGCATGTAGAAAGGCCTTGGTCATGGCGGCATCGGCCCTTCTCATATGGGGGAATGTATGGCAGACCCGCGCCGTAGCCTCCCTCAACCACAGGACCCACTACCCCACGACAACAGCGTATTATCAGAGCCCTGCCAACTGGTCATGCTTCACCGACGCCTTCGCGTGGATAGATTTACACACGCGGCCCACGGATATCATTGCCAGCTATTTCGATTCGATGGTCTTTCTCTATACCGGACGGCAAGCCTTCAGGCCACTGGTCGTAGCGCCCGCTTCGCCGTACTACGGCATCGCAAGCACGCCCGTGACACCGGATCAGCTCCTCCACACCCTGAAGGCACAAAAGCGTTGCTATGTCCTCTGCACCCCTTTCGATCGCTTCGGCGACGAGGCGTCTTTCACCGCGCTGGTCGAAGAGATCCGCCACAAACACCCAGGGTCAGTGTCGCCCGTGTTCGTGGGGGAGGACCCCAGGTTCAGGATCTACAAGGTTCGAGGCCGATAGGCGAAATAGCGGGGTTACCCCTCTCTTAAGGAGCATCCCGAACCGTCAATACCGCCGCTCCTCGATAAGTTGAATCAGGCAGCCTACGAGGCCCGAGAGGACATAGACCAAGACCGCAAGGAGTATGAGCCAGAACCTGAAAAGGAAAAGGAGAATTGCCACCAGGACGACGAGACCTGCCAGTCTGAGGCCGTGAAGGTTTTTCAGGATGAATGACTGGGGCTTCGAATAGCCGATGGTTGAGACCATGAGAAAGCCGGTGACGGGGAAAAGGACGGCGAAGAGGCTTCTCGGGATGTTCCCATGGGGAAAACAGAGAATTCCCAGACCTACGAGGATCCCGGCAACCGGAGAGGGCAGGCCGACGAAGGAGCGCTGCGAAGGCCGGACATTGAAACGGGCGAGCCGGTAGGCGGCGCAAATGGGAAAAACTGCGGCCAAGAGAATACCGAAATCGACGGGCTTTCCCGCGAGAGGAACGGTCATCCCTGCAAGGTACGTCCTGTAAGCGAGATAGCCCGGCGCCACGCCGAAGGCGACGCAATCCGCCAGCGAGTCGAGCTCCTTTCCCATAGGGCTATCGACGCGCAGCCAGCGGGCAGCCTGGCCGTCAAAGCCGTCCAGCAGGGCTGCCAGAAGGATGAGCACCGCCCCAACCCGGCATCCTTCAGGGGAGCCCAAGCCGGAAAAGATGAGCGACGCAAACCCGCAGGTCAGATTGCCCAGGGTGAGGAGGTTGGGTATCCAGGCGAGGTTCATCTTATCCCCCA
>CAYZAF010000182.1:0-4358 GCA_964476435.1 uncultured Syntrophaceae bacterium | reverse complement strand
AAGATGGCCGAGGCAGAGCAGGCTCTTGAAGACAAGTAGCCTTTCCAATTAACCTGGTGACATGACGATCGATTGTTTCTTGGACTGGAGGGATATCCGTTGCATTGCCGGGTCGTGCATCAGACCAGGGGGACAAATGCTCACCGAGAGGGCCCTCGAATTCTGCAGCCTGCGCCCAGGCTCGCTCATCGCCGATATCGGCTGCGGCGCAGGAGGAAGCCTGGAGGGCCTGGAGCGGACCGGCGTCTACCGATCGGTGGGACTCGACTATTCGACGACCCTCCTCGAAGAGGCTGTCTCCAGACTTGCGTCAAAGCAGCTCGTCCGAGGCCGGGCGGAAACCCTTCCCTTTAAGAACGCCCTCTTTGACGCCCTCCTCTGCGAATGCGTACTTTCCGTCCTCGGAGACAAGATAAGGGCGCTCCAAGAATGTGCGCGGGTCTTGTGCGAAGGAGGCGTTCTGATCCTGAGCGATGTTTTCGCCAAAAGCAATCCAGACCGGGGACAGCCAGGGGCGGATTCGCAAGGTCCCAGGAGGAGAGCGCCTCTCGCCAAGGAAGACCTTCTCGGCCTTTTGGAAAGAATAGGTCTTTCCCTCCTTCTCTGGGAAGAGCACGAAATGCTTCTCAAGGAGTTTGCGGCCCGCATGATCCTGGCAGGCGTCCGTCTCCCAGATGCGTGGAGCCGCAGGCGGGGGCAAGATGGAGAGAAGACGGATCGCGCGGGGCTCAGCTACTTCCTCCTGGTCGCCCGGAAAGCGGTCGCGCGCTAAAAGGAACGACAGATGATGGACGACCTGTTCCTGGCATTAATGAGACTGAAGGCCAAGGGCTTCTGCTGCGCCCAGATCATCCTGATCCTCGCACTCGAGGCCCAGGGCAGGAGCAACGCTGACCTCGTGAGGTCAGTAGGCGGCCTGTGCTTCGGCATCAACTGGGGTAGGGAGGCTTGCGGCGCCCTGTCAGGGGGAGCCTGCCTGCTCTCTCTCTATGCGGGAAAGGGGAGAGAAGAAGAGATGCCCGATGAGCGCCTTACGTTGATGATGGGCGAGTTCGTCAACTGGTTCAGCGAGGTAGCCCATAACGAGTATGGCGGGACCCGGTGCGACGAAATTCTGGAAAAGTTCCCTGACCGGAGCATATGCGGTCGGATTGTGGCCGATACCTATAGAAAGTGCATGGATATCCTCGTGAGCCGCGGGTTCGATCCCGCAATCGGCAGACATGGGTGACGGCAATGATCGGGGCTCGCCCCTGAAGAAAGGATGAAGCTCTGAAAGACGCGCTCGCCAATGAAACCGAAAGCCTCTGCCCCGTGTGCCTCGGGAGGGTCAACGCAGAAAGGGTAGCCCAAGGGGAGGACGTCTTTCTGGTCAAGGAGTGCAGGGAGCACGGCTCCTTCAGGACAATCATATGGCGCGGCGAGCCCTCCATGGCCGAATGGGAGAGACCGAAGGATCCTGTCCATCCCGATCTCTGCTATGGGACCGTTGAAAAGGGCTGCCCGTTCGACTGCGGCCTCTGTGCCGCGCACGAACAGCTTCCCTGTTCGGTCTTGCTCGAGGTAACGGAGCGATGCAACCTCCATTGCGCTGTCTGTTTTGCCGACTCAGGCGCAAGCGGGGCAGAGGACCCCTCGATTGAAAACATCTCGTGGCGCCTGGAGCGGGCCATGAACGCGGCAGGTCCCTGCAATCTCCAACTGTCGGGGGGCGAGCCTACCTTGCGGGACGACCTTCCAAAAGTCGTCGAGAACGCGGTGCGGATCGGTTATTCCTTTATCCAGGTCAATACGAATGGCCTACGTCTTGCCTCGGAAATAGATTACGGAAGACGGCTCCGGGCAGCGGGTCTTTCATCGGTCTTTCTTCAATTCGACGCAATCGATGACGAGATCCACCGAACCTTAAGGGGGAGAGCGCTCCTTGACCAGAAGCTCCAGGCCGTCCGGAATTGCGGAGAGGCAGGTCTCGGCGTCGTCCTCGTCCCTACCCTCGTAAGAGGGGTAAACATTGACTCCATCGGGGAGATAGTGCGGCTCGCCATGCAACTGGCGCCCACTGTACGGGGCATCCATTTCCAGCCGGTCAGCTATTTCGGCCGCTTCCCGGGGCAAGCTGGCGACGAGAGCCGCTTCACTCTCCCTGAGCTGATGAGGTGCCTCGAGGAACAGACGGGAGGGCTCGTCAGGATTGCGGACTTTTCCCCTCCCGGTTGCGAGCACGCCCACTGTTCCTTCCATGCCTCATACGTGCGCTCAATCAAAGGGAGCTTAAGGCCCATAGGGGCGGCAAGGGGGGATGCCTGCTGTCCGGCGGATATGGGCCCAGGGGGGGTCAAAAGAACCGTAGAGGCAGTGTCGCGCCGTTGGAAACTACCTGCAGCAGCGCCCTTCTCCGGTCCCTTGCTGACAGGGAAAACTCCTTGCTGCGGTGGGAGCAGTCAGGACGTCACAAGGATTGAAGGTGTTCTTGACCTTGATCTCTTTCTGCAGGAGGCCGCTACCCGGAGCTTTACCTTATCCGCCATGGCCTTCCAGGATGCAGACAACTTAGACCTGGAGCGGCTCAAAGGTTGCTGCATATCCGTCATTTCCGGGGAAGGTAAGCTTATCCCCTTCTGTGCCTACAACCTTACCAATAGAGACGGAAGGAGCCTCTATCGCAGACGGAAAGGCTAGGGCGCCGGCATGATCGCAACCACCCCCCTCGAGGCATGGATCAGGGAGAAAGCCCGTATCGGGCCGGGCCTGGTGGCCAGGCTTTTTGCGGAGGCACTGCAAGATTACCAGCTTCGGCTGGTCAACGAGACCATCGCTTACGCCCGACGCCACACCCCCTTCTACGGCCGGCATCTGGCCTCGCTGCCAGCAACGCCTTTGGTCAGCCTTTCCGATATGGGCAGGATCCCCTTTACCAACCCATTGGATCTCGCCGACCATCCCTTCGGTTTTCTGGCGGTCCCTCAGGCAGATGTGGCCCGTGTAGTCACCTTGCGCACCTCGGGGAGCACGGGTAAGGCAAAGCGGCTCTTTTTCACGGAAGAGGACCTTGAATTAACCGTGGACTTTTTCCATCGCGGCATGTCGACCCTCGTACGGCCGGGGCAGAGGGTGATGGTCCTGCTCCCCGGGGAGCTGGCGGGCAGCGTGGGTGACCTGCTCGTTCGAGGCCTTGCCAGGATGGATGTCCACGCCCTTGCCTATGGTCCTGTCAGGGACCCCCTCCACGCCGCTCACGCCATTGCCTCTTTCGGCGCCAGCTGCCTCGTCGGTATCCCCACGCAGGTCCTTGCCGTGGCCCGTTCACGCGCCGGGGCCGCAATCGGAAAAGGCAGGATCGAAAGCGTCCTGCTGAGCACGGATTATGTTCCGGGCTCGCTCGTGGAGGCCCTGGAGAAGGTCTGGGACTGCCGGGTATTCAACCATTACGGAATGACCGAGATGGGCCTCGGAGGGGGGGTCGAGTGTGAGGCGTTGGATGGGTACCACCTCAGGGAAGCTGATCTCTATTTTGAGGTGGTCGATCATCAGACAGGAGAGGCGTGCCCTGATGGCGTGATGGGTGAGGTGGTCTTTACGACCCTCACGAGGCGAGGAATGCCTCTCATACGATATAAGACCGGGGACATGGCCCGTATCATCCCCCAGCCCTGCCCCTGCGGCACCTCCTTGAGGCGGATGGAGCGCGTTAAGGGCAGGTGGGAGGGCGCTGTTAGTTTAGGCCCTGAGACCACCCTGACCCTCTCGGATATGGACGAAGCACTCTTCCGGCTCCCTGGCCTTCTCGATTACAGGGCCGCCATATCGAAAGGGAGGGAAGGAAGGGTTTGGCTCAACATCGACGCGCACAAGGAGGAGGGCGACGGCCTTACGGAGCGCGAGGTCCTCGCCATGCTCCTCACGGTTGACGCCATACGAATAGCCATTGCTCTGGACGCTCTGGAGATGCCGACTGTTCGTTTCTCCCAGGATGGGTGCTGGATCACCACCGGTGTCTCGAAGAGAAAAATAGTCTTCACAGCTGGCCCGGCTGCCTGAATCAATGTGTGTGCTGCCCTCGACGGCCGAGGGTTGATCTCCCTTGGCTGGCAGCGATGCAGCTTTCTGGATTTTCGATCGATAGCGGCGCCCCTCTCGCTGAAAGCCTCAAAGGACAAACCCATTGGCAAGAGCAGAATTGACAAACCGAAACTTCTTATGTCATATTAGACAGAATTAGCTTCCGCACAGCCACGAAGCCTTTGAAGCAGCCGGAATAGGTTGCGGCGAACTATAGCCCTTAAGGAGTAGGACATGAGATATGCGGAGACTGGCCATAACTTAGAGATTGATCTGGCAAGAGGAAACATCGAGCGGGT
>CAYZAF010000181.1:0-4264 GCA_964476435.1 uncultured Syntrophaceae bacterium | reverse complement strand
CGGCTTGACGGGAATGGCATGGGAGGCATTTTTTTTCTCCTATGGGCCTCTCTGTGTGGTTGTGGTAGACCTTGGTAACAATGATTGAGGCATCGAGCATTATGCGCTTGTCCCGTCCCCTCAAAACCGAGAGGAGTCCGCCTATCCGGGAGTCCACCTCCCGGTCAATGCCGCCTTCTATGAACGAGGCCGGGTTTTTGCCGTAGAGGGCCACAAGCCGCTCGTAAGAGAGAGGGACGTTGCCGCGGCCCTCTTCGGCAAAGTAGAAGACTATGCTTTTTTGGGATTTGGGGCTGTGACAAGTCGCACACTCGAGATAGCCAAAGTGGAGGCGGGTGTTGGGGAGCCACCCGTGTTTCTCCAGGTAGTCTCCGTGGCACCTCGCACAGATCGCCACCCGTGCCTCCGCGCTGAGATCCCTGTATGACTTTATCCGATGTGGGTTGTGGCAATCGATGCACTGGGCAGCGCCCTCCTTCGCATGGACCGATTGGCTGCGCTCCTCCCATACGTCTCCATGGCACTTCCGACACACCGAAGGATCAGGAGCCCACCCGCGAGGGGCCTTCCTTCCTGATTCGTGGCAGTCAACGCATTTCACTCCGTTCTTCCCGTGGACCGTCTCTGCGAAGTCCTCACCCACCGGAAGGACTGGGATGAACGCGCGCCGGTCGATGGGCATCTCGTAGGTCGCAGAGTCAATGACTTTCAAAAGGGCGTCGGAAAAATAGCCTCCCTCGGCGTGGCACGTGCTGCATGGGACCGGTTTTGCCGTGACCGTGTGGGCGCCTCCGCTGGTCCCGTATCGCTTCTCGATGGAGTATTTCCCCTTGAAAGAGGTCTGAAGGAGGTTTTGGAACCTGAGCCACTCGTCCCTGTCAATTACATGGCTGCCTCTCTGGAAAAGCGCAGCGTCCGGCAGGTTCTTTCCCTTGATGGTCACCTGGACCCTCAGGCTTGTCTTGTCCGGCCGGCCGTGGCAGGCAAGGCAAGGCAGGCTCTGGAGGTGCCTTTCCCTGCCGGGCAGAAACGCATGTTTTGCACTCCCGTGGCAGGAGACGCACGTTTTCCTCTCCTTATCGAGGAAATGCACGTTGTGACATCTGATGCAGACAAACCCCATCGTGCTATGAAAATCGCTTTTGTAGAGCTGAGCCGCTCTTTCGTGACAGCCGGCGCACTCCGGCTTCGGAAGCTTTTCGGGGTGGGGCGTCTCGGTTATGGTCGAATGGCAATCGAGGCAGCCCACCCCGTCATGGGAAAAGCCTTTCAACCCATCATGGCAGCCGAGGCATTCCTCGTCCGTCACCTTGGCAGAAGCGGGGATCCATGGGAGGAGGATGAGGAGGATTGCCAAGAGAGACACCCAGCTTCCCGTCTTCAATGGGGTCTTCCAACGATCAAAAGAAAGAGCAAACACCCAATTGGACCGCACCCTCTTCCCCCTGACGCCTATTGCGCGGAAAACAAAAAGCCATTGTAAGCTTGGCAAAGCCTCCAGTCAAGCAAATACTACGGAAAAAAGCCTTTACTTTTCAGGGGATATGTGACTAAATATTAACATTAGAGGGGGGATAAATGAAGTCGTTATTCCCAATCTCTCTAGTCGCCGTAATTCCCCTCGTTTTGATATCCTGCACCCAAGAAGCGAACTATACTGTAGCAGGTGTTTCTGATGACAGGGTCCTTGTCACGATAGGACAGGGAGACGATGGAGCGTGTGGTCGAGTGCGCCATCACCCGCGAATGTGCACCCGGTTTCGTAATGGAGCTTCTGCCCAGCCGGAAGGTCTTTTTTATTGAGTCTGGGACCAGGGTAGCGATGAGTGGAGGGCTATTCTCTTTTTCAGACGCCATCAAGGTTCATATCCTAGAAGGGGAACACCGCGGCGAAGACGCCTGGGTTTACGACAGGATGTTGTACCCGGACAAAGGCAACATTTCCTATCAGCTCGCCTTCGAGGCGATCTCTCAAAGAGCAGGCAGATAACAACGGTCGGACAGTTGATTTGAATCGAGAGCCCCGTCCGGCCTGCCTCGCCACCGCAGAGGAAGACCCGCTCAATGGGTGAGACGTGTAGTCATGGCGTAAATAATCAGAATCAGCAGGATGGAACCGAGGCCAAAGAAGAAATAGCCGAAGGAGCGGGCGATGTTCGCCCACCCTTCCCAGCCATCCTTGACTCGATGCTCCTCCAGTTTGCCTTCCGAGACCAACCGGTCGTACCAGCGCTTGCGCTCGTGCAGCATCCCATTCTTTGAAAGGCGACCCGAAAACATGACCGTGTCCATGGGGAATTTCTCTATGCGGAAATGGGTGTTGAAAAAATGAATGGCGAAGATGAAGCCGGCGGCGAGCAATGCCTCGTCCGAATGAACGAGCAACGCGATGTTGATGATCCAGCCGGGCAGAAACCTTGTAAAGAACGTCGGAAACCACATGATCAAACCGGAGATACCGATAAAGGCCACACCCCAGAACACGGCGAGATAATCGAACTTTTCCCAATACGTCCAGCGGTCAAATTGGGGTCTCGGGCCTTTGCCGAAAAACCACTTGTTGTGCGCCACGAAATCGCGCCAGTCCTGAAGCGTCGGCGCCATGGAATCGGGACCAAACGACACCTGCCACAACCGCTTCCACTGGATGCGACCCGTGGCCGGGTCCCGCACAGACTTCCGACCACGCCATGCCTTTGTCATAAGCGAGACCAGATGTAAGCCAAAATAGAAGAACGTAATCAGGGCACCAAAGCGATGAAGCGTGCGCGCGGTGTCCGGGCCGCCGATGATGTCGAAAATCACTCTGGCCCAGCGAGTAGAGGAGAACTCCAGGGGCATGCCGGTGATGACGAGCAACAGAAAGCTCGAGACTACCAACAGGTGCAAAAACCGCTCGAAGGGCTGGAAGCGGGTGAACCAGTCGTCATCCACCTGCGTTCGAATCTTCGCCTCCCGGAAGGCCCTCGAGTCGTGCCGATAGAGATAGAGCGCGCGCACCAGCCACCCGAGGGTATGCAAGCCGAACAAGGCGAACGTGGCGATGAGCAAGGCGGTCAATGCCAGGAACAACGCATGGAGGAGGGGATAGTGCCTCCCGTCCTCCGGGTTGGCGTGCGGATCGTATAGCGTGAAACCCGCGGTGGCGCCTTGATGGCATTTGCGGCAGGTAGCAAGGATCCTGGTTTTGGACAGGCGCGAGCTGGGATCGGACGCCGGCACGATGTCGTGATACCCGTGACAGTCGTAGCAGGCCGCGACCTCCGGGGCAACGTTGGGACGGCCCAGCGCCATAGCCTGGCCGTGGTAAGTCCCGCGGTAATACCGGTAGTGGCTGGGATGGCACTTGCCGCACCTCTCGTCCGCAACCTCTTTGAAATTGGTGACAGCCGGGTTGACGATTTGATGGGAGGTGTGGCAATCGGAGCATACGGGTGCGGCCATATCCCCTCCGGCCAGCACCTGACCGTGGATGCTCTTGTCGTACGTCGCCTCGATGCCCAGGTGACACTTGCCGCAGGTCTTCGCAATGTTGGCGTGGCTGATGAGGGAATCCCGATCCACGTCGCGCTTGATATCATGAACCCCGTGGCAGTCGTCGCAGGAGGGCGCCACAATCAGACCCATTTTGAGTAATCCCTGACCGTGGATGCTGTCGGCGTATTCCCTGGCCGCGTTGGGGTGTTTGATTTCGTACTCCTTTGTCAATCCTGGGTTGCTATGGCACTTGGCGCAGGTGAAGGGCAGGTTCATCTTGAACACCGGCGATGCTTGGTTGCTGACCGGAAGAATGTCATGAGAGCCGTGGCAATCCCAGCACTCGGCCGCGCCGGACGAGCCGAGCAGATGACTCACGCCGTGGATGCTCGTGGCGTAGGCTTTGGCCTCCTTTTCATGGCATTGGGCGCAATCGGGCGGCGGCAATGGGCTGTCGTGGGGAAGCTGCCTGATGCCGACGTGGCAGTCCACGCACGCAAGCTTGGCGTGAACGGAATGTTCAAAGAGTTCACTCTGAAAAACGAGCGATTCCGTCTTCCCCTTGACGACCCGGGTGATGTTGGGCTCAAGGTGGCAACCCAGACAATCGCTGTTCGCGAGTTTTGTCGGTGCGCCCGTCGGAGCTTTCTCCTGGGCCAAAGCAACGGGGCCTGTCAACAAGGAGAAGGCCAGCAGGTAAAGCACCACAGCTAGGCAGGTTTTGATCCCGGTTACGACCGCGTGTTGGCGGGCGAGACAATCGAGGGTGATTCTTATCGTTATTGTC
>CAYZAF010000180.1:0-14170 GCA_964476435.1 uncultured Syntrophaceae bacterium | reverse complement strand
GTATACGTACGAGAACATATGCAAGCTCCTTGTCCGGGACCTGTCGGAGCGCATACGGAGGCGGGAGTTTGTCCTGCCTCTCTATGCGGATCTCACCCGCCTGCCGGCCCACGAACGGAGGGCAATATTCGGCCTCATGGTAGGCAACGAAGGCAAGACGCGCGTCCCTGTTTACGAGACTTTCACCAAGGCGGGTTTCGATCCTGACAAAGACATGCTCCAGGTTCCTGTTATGGACCCGGAGTCCTATAGCAAGAATGTAACAGGCAACTTCTGGTCTGGAACGATTCTGCCGCCTTTCAGGAGTGTTGCGGAGGGTGGCCTTGTGGCTGATTGGGATTTGAGGACCAGTCTTGAAGGTTTGTACGCCGCTGGTTATTCCATCTTCGGCGCGGGTGCCCATTCCAATGCTGCGACCAGCGGACGATACGCCGGCAGAAAGGCGGCTGCGTATGCGATGACCGCCTCCGAGCCTTTGGTGGAGCGTGGCCAGATTGAAAGAGAGAAGGCCCGCGTCTATGTCCCCCTGAAGCAAGGTAGGCGGGGCATTGGTTGGAAAGAAGTGAACATCGCCATCTGCAAAATCATGCAGGATTACTGTGGGGAATACCGGAGCGAAGAAACGCTCAAAATGGGCCTGAGACTGCTCGGAGAGGTCAGGGAATCTGAGGCATCCATGGTGTATGCGGGCAATCCCCACGAGTTGGCGAGGGCTCTGGAAAGCCAAATGATCATCACGGTCGGCGAGATGGTTGTGCAGGCGTCATTGGCGAGGAAGGCGAGCAGTGCCGCATTGAACTTTCATAGACTCGACTACCCTATACAGGACCCGCCTGAATGGCAAACGCTGCTTCCCATAAGGCTGGAGGGCGACAAAGTTAAGGTGAGAGAACTTCCTCAAAACTATCACCTGTTGCCGCCTTATGCACCTTCTTACGAGGAGAACTACAGAGTGCACTCTGGTCTCTAGCAGGGTCGAATTAAGTAAGCCATTACTTCGGAAGGAGGAATAAATGGGCGACAAGACTTATATGGTACCGAATCCGCCAACGCCAAACGAGGCAATAGAATTTGATTCCACAATATGCAACGGATGCAATGCGTGTGTTGACGCGTGCCGCGCAGACGTCTTGATGCCGAACCCAACCAAAAACATGCCTCCTATCGTGCTATATCCCGATGAGTGCTGGTATTGCGGGTGCTGCGTCCAGGAATGCAGTCGGACGGGAGCTATCGCATTGGTCCATCCTTTAAACCAGAGCGTTGTCGTGGCGTGGAAGCGCAAGGAGACGGGCGAGGATTTCCGGCTGGGGATGAAGGACCCACCTCCCCCGAACAAAAGACCACCTTCAACGTAAAAAAGTGGAACAGCGTCGGGTGAGAGAGCCGAAAATAAAACGTGCGAAGAATATAACCAACCGGGCGTCTCGGTAATATAGTTCATTGCGAAGAGGATTACGTGCAGGGTTTTCGCCAAGTTACGAAAGCACAAAACTATCTTGACAAGCATGACGCTTAAGGGGATGATTGAGGAACATCGCAGAAGGTTGTTGAGGGAGAATCGGCCGCAAGGATACACATCGCACTTGGAGAGATGATCCGCCATCTTGGAATCGAATGCACTTGGAAACCCAGAGAATTTGGCCCGACGAGCGAATGATCAGAGTGTCTACTTAAGGGGAGGCAGTATGAATTGGGAGGATTGGGTAGTACGGAGCGAAAAACCGATGGAATGGCCTTACCCTGTCCGCTACAACGTGCAAAATGAGGTTGAGACCGATGTCCTCGTTCTCGGCGGCGGGCCTGCCGGCTGTATGGCAGCCATCAGCGCAGCCAGGAGTGGTGTCAGAGTGTCCATTCTGGACAAGGCGCACCCCAAAAGATCCGGTGGAGGCTCCGGTTTTGACCACTGGCTCAATACGCCAAATCCTTGCAGCAAAGTCACCCCCGAAGACTGCGTGGAGTGGGAGGCGGCAACGTACAACGGTTACTCCAATGGACTCTCACGCTACATCGCGGCAAGAGAGGCCTATGACACGCTCCTCGAGCTTGAAAAGATGGGTGCGAAGATCAGAGACACGGACGATGCCTTCGAGGGCGCTCCGTTCAGGGACAAGGATACAAAGTTTCTTTTCTGCTATGACTACGAGAATAGATTTCATTTCCGAGTGTGGGGCAGTACCTTCAAACCTGCTATGTATGACGAGTGTCGCCGGTTGGGGGTGCAGGTCTACGACAGAGTGGTTGCCACAAGCCTTCTAACCGAGGGTGGCAGGCAGGGGGCCCGCGTGGTGGGGGCAACGGCATTTAATGCCCGGACGGGTGAGTTTTACGTCTTCAAGGCTAAAGCTACAATCCAGGCAATGTCGTGCCATCAGCGAAGTTGGGGCTTTTCCTCCGAGTTGACGGGTCTGGACAGTTTCAGACCCAATGTTACAGGCGATGGTCCCGCCTTGGCGTGGAGAGCAGGCGCCCAATTGACCCAGATGGAAAAAGCCTGGCCGGCAGCTCCCCCTGGTCATGAGTATCCTACGTACGGCACTGGCAACTGCCATAACACCTGGTATGCGACAACCGTGGTGGACGCCAACGGCAAGGAGGTCCCCTGGGTTGATGGGAATGGCAAAATCCTCAAAACGGTGGAGGAGCGCTATCGGCCGGCACGGGGCCAGAAGTTTATCGGTGAAAGATCGCGTCATCCTTTGTACTCCGGGCCAACCTTAGTTAAGGACCTCTATGAGCGTATTAAGAAAGGTGAGTACGTTTTGCCCTTATACGGCGACCTTACAAGCATGCCCTGGTATGAGAGAAAAGCGATATGGGGCATCATGGTGGGCGAGGAGGGGAGAACGAAGGTTCCCATTTACCTCAACTACGAGGCAGCAGGTTTTGACGCGAGCAAGCACCTGCTTCAGAGCTACACCATGCTGGGTGGCGAAACATACAGCAGCCAGGATCCGATGTTCTGGCAGTCCTGCTTCAGGCGGGACGCCGGTGGCGATTCCGGTGCGATCGTAGTCGACTGGGATCTCAAGACGAACCTCGACGGTCTCTACGCTGCTGGTGATACCCTGTTTGCTGGCAACTACTATTACCATGCGTGTGCAACGGGTAGGTACGCGGGCCGGAGAGCAGCGGACTATGCCGCGAGGGGAAGGGTGCCCATCGTCGACCGGGAACAAGTGAAACGGGAACGGGCAAGAGTTTATCGCCCGACGGTGCGAAGGCCCGGGAAAGACTGGATAGATTGGAAGGAACTGCGGGCGGCCTGCGCGAGGGCTATGCAGAATTACTGCGGAGGGTTCACCAATGAGGGACTGCTCAAGACGGGATTGGCCTGGCTCGAAGACCTTGAGAAGAATGCGTTCCCGGAAGCTTACGCGAGCAACCCTCACATGCTGCTGCGGGTCTTGGAAACCTACAATACGGTTACTTGTGACCAGGTGATCGTCCAGGCATCTCTGGCACGGAAGGCAAGCAGCGACGTTCTGGGCCATCACCGGATGGATTTTCCCGAAAACGATCCGCCTGACTGGCATAAGTTCATCACTTTGAAACAGGCCGAGGGAGAGGTGAAGATTGGCGAACTGCCAATCGGGTTCTGGGGCAACCTGAGCGACAATTACGAAGCCCATAACCAGGATTATAGAGGGTACCTGAAGAGCAAGTGAGGGGACAAGTATGAAGGAACAACAGCGCAAGAAGAAGGGGTCTGTGCAGAAATGTTATGCCTTTCCTAACAAACCCACTCCCAGCATGCCGGTCGTAATCGATGAAACCCTGTGTATAGGATGTAACCGGTGCGTAAACATCTGTACCATGGACATCCTCGTACCGAATCCACAGAAGGGAGGGCCGCCGATCATCCTATACCCGGAAGAATGCTATCGCGAAGGCGATTGTGTTACTGAATGCCCAGTGCAAGGGGCGATCACTTTCCGTCACCCCCTAATGAACAGGGTGCATTATAAAAACAGAGAGACAGGCGAGATCAATCGTACTTGATGGCAGAAGGCAGGCCTGCGCGGCTACTGTTCGCGGCACGTAAGGCACAACGCAGACCGTCGGCAAAAGAAGGGGGGTATCATGAGAAAAGGGTTAGTTGTTCTGGTATTGGTGACGCTGCTCATGTTCACAGGCCTCGTGATGGCGGATGGCGCGTACGGGGCGGGCACCCAGATGCTGAAGGTGGGGTCGGTCCTACCGCAGAATTTCGGTATGGGCGTAGACGCCAAGAGGGCGCTAGAAATGCTCGTCTCCCAGTTCAATGATGCAGGCGGCATAACTATCAAGGGACAGAATTACAAGGTCGAGCTCATCGTGTATGACGACAAATGGACCGCAGAGCTAGGGCGAGCAGCGCTCGAGCGACTCATCTACCAGGACAAAGTAAAGTACCTTGTGTCGATTTTTTCTTCTCCCACCATGGTCTCCGGTCTCAATTTAGTTGAAGAGAATAAGGTTCTCAACCTCTTCGCCGGCACCAGTCTGAGGGTACTGGACCCCAAGCTCCGCTACAGTTTCGGAATGATGTTCACCCGGACCAGTACCCCGCCGCTGTGGGTCATGGTCAAGAGGATATACCCCAACGCCAAAACAGTAGTTTTTCTCTCACCTAACGATGAAGGAGGCAAGGCGAGAGCTGCGGACGAAAAACGGGTAGCTGAGGCCCACGGCGTAAAAGTTCTCGACACCCTTTTTCATACCAGGGATGCCGTCGACTTTACGGCGTTAGCAGTTAAAGCGAAGAGCTACAACCCGGACCTCATGGACTATCCTGGAGCGGATGCGGGAACCCAATTCGGCCAGGAGCTGAAGGCCATGCAGGCCGCCGGCTTCACGGGCGGACAGGTCAGCGCGATAGCCCCGAACATGGATGAGGTCATGCAGGTGGCAAGTTGGGAAGCGATGGATGGACTCCTTTTCAGTATAAATCAGCCCGAGTTGCCCAATCCTTCACCTGTGGCTAAGAAGTTTAGGGAAGACTATACTAAGACGTACGGGAAGTGGGCCCCCTCCTCGGTCATATGGATTCCCCCCTGGCCGGCACTCATCGCTGCCTTCAAACAGGCTGACAGCGTGGACCCTACGGTGATCGCAGAGATGCTCGGCACGAAAGGCCTCGCTTGGGAAACAGTCAACGGCAGGGCCAGGATGGTGAGAAGGCCGGATCTGGGCAACCCGAGATACGTTGATTCGGTGCAGGAATTCTCATATGCCCAGATAAAGAACGGAAAGATTGTTCCGGTGGGGAAAGTTCTCATTGACGAATCTGTCGCTGCCTGCGAGAAGGTCTTCGGGGGTGACTGGAGGTAGGAAGTACGGGACTTGCGACTGGTGTCGCCACCGCAACGCTCATGCAACGGAAGGGGTGATGTTATGGGTTTCAAACATGTCTATTTCGACGAGAAAGTCTGCAACGGATGTAACACCTGCGTGGATGTCTGCATGTGCGACGCATTCGTTGCCAACTCTGAAAAAGGGAAACCACCCATTCTGAAGTATCCGGAGGAATGCTGGCTCTGCGGGGCGTGCGTGACGGACTGCCCAAAGAAGGATGAGGGCGCCATCCGCATTGTCACGCCCTTCCAGCTCAGGGGTTCGTTTCTAAGACGATAGGGAGGGTCACGCCAGGCCAAGCCTTGTGCTTGTTCGATGTAAAGGAGAAAGCGTATGGCAGAGATGAAGGTGATCGAGCATGAAGCAGACGTGCTGGTGATCGGGGGCGGTCTGGCCGGGTGCATGGCGGCCATCAAGGCGAGCGAAGAAAGTGGGTTGCGCGTCTTGGTGACGGACAAAGCGAATACGGTGCGAAGCGGCTGTGCGGCCTCAGGCATAGATCATCTATGGGCCTACATCCCTGAGATACATGAGAAAATGGGCTACACCCTGGAGGACATGGCCGAAGACCATCGTCAGGGAATGGCATCGCGTTTTTTCAGAAAGGATCTTTTCTACCTTGTTGCGAAGAGTATGTATGACAGAGTGATGGACCTAGAGAAGTTCGGAATCAAGTTCAGGTACGAGGACAGCAGGGCACCCGGTAAATTCCGGCTGGTGGAGCAGTTCCATAGCGTCCCAGCGTCATTCAACTTTGACGGGGTACCGCTGAAGCCGACCTTGACGAGAGAGGCGAAGAAGAGGGGGGTCACCATTATCAACCGGGTGCAGATGACCGACCTGATCGCGACCAATGGCCAGATATCGGGCGCTGTAGGCCTTAATACGCGCACTGGCGACGTGCACTTTTTCAAAGCCAAGGCCATCGTCCTGTCAACCGGAAGGTCGAACAGGCTTTCCCGCAATCCCACAGGCTTCGATTTCAATACCAGAATCCCCTCGTCCATGAGCGGCGACGGCACCTCAATGGCAATGCGGGCCGGGCTGCCGATCATCAACGCAGAGTTTTTCAGCGGACAGAACACCCTCGCGCCCAGCGGCAATTACAACCCCAACTACGGAGATCCCCGAAATACGGTTCAGCCTGCGGCACGCATAATAGACGGGGCCGGGAATGTCTTGGTACCGAGGACCCAGTTCTACGATTGGGAATCCCTGGGGAAGGAAAAATGGAGTGAGGACGTAAGGAGGAAATTCTTGGAAGGCCTCCGAGCGGCCCATCTGACTGATCCTAAGAAAGGCAGCCCCCTCCACATCAGGGTCAAGCGAGGTGAGGGTCCTTTCTATCTCGATTTCAGCGAAGCCACCGACTACGAAAAGGAGTACATCGAATGGTCCATCAAGAATGAAGGCAAGGGCACTCAGTTCCTGAGGTATTTCAAAGACGAGGAGGGCGCAGACCTGCGAAAGAACCCCCAGGAGTATTCCGGGTACTGGCCCCGCGAGATTGCCGGAACCGCGGCAAAGGGCGTCTGGGTGAGTAATGACCTCGAGACAGATGTACGGAATCTGTTTGCCGCCGGAGACGAGGTGGGCGGACTCCCGTGGCAGGCCGGCCCCGGGGCCGTTGCCCAAGGCTGGTATGCGGGCCAGATGGCAGCCCTGAGGGCCAAAGGCCAAAGCGCATTCCTACCGGTGGATGAAGACACAGTGAAGGCCAGAAAAGAAATGTGTTCCGCGATACTCGACCGTGAGATGGGCTTTCACTGGAAGGAGGTTGAGTTGTATGTCCAGAACCTCATGGATTTTTACTGCGGCGCGGTCAAGAGCGCAAGCTTGCTTGAGAGAGGAATAGTACGTCTCGATGATGCCAAGGCAGCCCCCATGAAGGCGGAAAACCCGCACGAGCTGGGCAGGGCTCTCGATGTAAAGTCCATCATAGACAACGCGGAGCTGACACTGAGGTCGTCGCTGGAAAGAAAGGAGACTAGGGTTGGTCTTCTCAGCTTCGTCCGTTCAGACTATCCGGATCAGGATGACGAGAACTGGCTCTGTTTTCTTGCCATCAAGCGGAGCCAGGATGGGCGTTTTGCCTTCGAGAAGATGCCGATCGAAGGGTGAGCCAATGGAATAACTGGAGGCGTCACGCAGTACCGAGGTATGCTTTTTTCACACCCTCGTCTTTCATCAAGTCCCGTGCGATCCCCTGAAGGATGATGCTGCCCAATTCAAGAATATAGGCCCGATGCGCGAGCCTAAGGGCCATGCGGGCGTTCTGCTCTATGAGAATGACGGTAACGCCCAGCTTATTGATCCTCGAGATAATCCTGCCGACCTCGCGCACCAGGAGTGGGGATAGCCCGAGGCTTGGCTCATCCAGAAGAAGCACTTTGGGCGACGTCATGAGAGCCCTAGCCATTGCCAGCATTTGCTGCTCTCCGCCGCTTAGCGATCCAGCCCGCTGCCGGCTGCGGTTCTTCAGTACGGGAAAACTCTGGTATATCCGTTCGAGATCGCGACCTATTCCCTGCCTGTCCTTGCGGAGGTAAGCTCCCAGTTCTAGGTTCTCCTCGACGGTCATGGGCCCAAAAACCCTTCTTCCCTCAGGTACATGAGCTATTCCCATCTGCACAATGACATGGGGCGGCATTCCGTTTATGGTTTTTCCCTGAAATCTGATCTCTCCCGATGTCGGGAGATTGAGTCCGGAGATGGCCCTCAATGTGGTCGTCTTGCCTGCCCCGTTTGATCCGATGAGAGCCACTACCTCCCCTTCGGTTACCTCTAGAGAGATCCCACGGAGAGCGATGGCCTTACCGTATTGAACAAAGACATCTCTCATCTCCAGGAGCATCAGTCAAACTCCTCCTCGTCATCAGCCCCCAGATATGCCTCAATGACCTCCTGATTCTCAGCTATCTCCCTGGGCATACCTTCGGCAATCTTTCTCCCCTGCGTCAAGACGACTATCCTGTTGCAGAGGCGCATGACGGCACCGACGTTGTGCTCGACGAGGATTATGGTAACACCTGACGCCCTAATATTGTTGATAATTTCGCCCATTGTTGCTGCCTCTTCTGGATGCATGCCCGACAGGGGTTCGTCGAGAAGGAGGAGACTGGGCTTAATCGCCATGGCAACACAGACGCCCAACACCTTTTGGTGCCCGTGGGGAAGGTTTCGCGCTTGAACACTCTTCAGCTGGGCGAGACCCATGAATTCGAGGATCTCCATTACGCTGCTTCTGGCCCGCTTCTCTTCCTCTAACGCACCTTTCGTATGGAAGAAGGATTTCCAAAAAGACTTTTGATAGCGCAAATGAAAACCATTGAACACATTTTCGAAAACTGAAAGGTTCATGAAAAGCGTCGGTGCTTGGAATGCCCTTCCTATTCCGAGGCGGGCGACCGCGTGAGCCTTGAGGCCGGTAATCTCTTTGCCCGCATAAGTGATCTTGCCCGAATTCACCGGGAAAAAACCGCTTATCAGATTGAACATGGTGCTCTTGCCGGCGCCGTTGGGTCCTATGAGACCTACGATCTCCCCTTCCGAGACGTCAAAGCTGACGTCGCTCACTGCTGCAAGACCCCCGAAATACTTACTCACACTGCGGACTTCCAGCAGAGATCCCACGGACTTTAGTCACCCTTGTATAGCCCCGGCTTCGCCGGCGCTCCATCCGACTTTGTTCGTCTCATCAGTCCCCACGAGAAAGAGCCGAGACGCTCCGGGAGGCTGAGGACGCCGCCTGGAAGAAAAATTACCAGCAAGATAAGTACGACGCCGGTGATTACCGGCTCGATCTCCTTGCCCACGCGAAGCAATTCAGGTACGAAAGTCATGATGGCTGCGCCCACGGCCGGTCCGACAACATAGTAGTTGAGTCCGCCAAGTATGGCGAATATCTGGACGTTGATCGACTTGAAGGCTGTGAACATGCCGGGTTCCAGTGCCTGGAAATAGTGGGCGTAAAAGCTTCCGGCCAAGCCGGCCGCTGCCGAAGAGATGACAAAGGCGAGAAGCCGGAACCGGTAAAGATTGATGCCGAGCGTCTCGGCGAGCTGGGCGTTTACCCTTATTGACCTCCACGCTCTGCCTACCCTTGAAGAGTAGAGGGCCGCAAAGGCGAGAACGTTGAGCATAAGCAGGACGACAACCAAGTAATAGTACGGGGCCTTTCCGACGAATCGTAAAGGCCCGACCGGACTCGGGCCCGGAATACCGAGCAAGCCGCCCCAGCCGCCCAAGAACTCGGAGTAGCCCACAACCTCGGGAATGATCAGGCTGATAACCATCGTCTGAATCAGAAAGGCAATGCCGGGAATCCTTGTGATGACGGCCCCGGTACCGAGGGCAATGAGGACAGAGCACATCCCTGAGAGTGGAAGAGCTATCCAGAACGATAGACCGGCCTTCATGACGAGAAGAGCCGAAGTATACGCTCCAATCCCCCAGAAGGCACCTGCCGCCATGGTCAAGAGGCCGGTGCTGTAAAGGAGCGAAAAAGAGAGGCCGAGCATGATATTATCACAGGTCATTATGACGAGGTGCATGTAATAAGGTGATTTCACTACTGTCGGCAGAAGCGCCAATATAAGGAAGAGAACTCCTGAACCAAGTACCTTTCCTTTTGTCGCTCGGGTGATACTCACACTAGTGGGCCTCCCCGAAAAGTCCGCCAGGCTTGAAGACGAGAATTACCCCTATGATGGCAAAGAGGAGAACCTCTGAGAGCGCCCCCAGATAGAAGGTACCGAAGCTCGTGATAAGACCCACGACGACCCCGCCGATCACGCCACCTATCATACTTTCCATGCCCCCTACCATGAGGACCATCAAACATTTGAGGAGGATCACATTACCCATGGTCGGCGTCACAGAGAAAACCGGGGCGATGATGCCTCCCGCCATTGCAGCGAGTGCGCAACCCATGGTAAAGACAATGAGGTAAATTCTGTTCGTGTTTATCCCTTGAAGGGATGCGACCTCGTTGTCCACTTTTACGGCCCGCATTGCTTTGCCAACTTTGGTACGCATCAAAAGCACGTAAAGGCCGATCATGATCGCGATGCAGAGGACAATGGCAACGACCTTCTCCGAAGGCAGACCCACCGGGCCTACGGCGAGACGACCGCTCACCGGCGGATGTAGTCCCCTTTGTTGCGTCCCGAATCCGAGAAGCGCCCCCCGTTGCAGCATCATGGAGAGACCTATGGAGGCGCCGGTACAGAGCAAAATGTCACCCCGCATGTGCTGGAAAATGAGCCGATAGGAGAAGATTCCGAGGACACTTACGGCGACCATGGCAGTGGCGATGGATAGGAAAAAGTTGACGTTGAGCAGTTGACACATGCCATAAGTTATGAAAGCTCCGAGCATGTAGTATTCCCCGTGTGCAAAATTGAATATCCTTACTACCCCGAGAAGCAGGATAAGGCCTGATGCAACGAGGACGTAGATCATTCCTATCGAGAGGCCGTTGACCAGCAGTTGTACTACCAATTGACCGGTCAATTCTCTGCCCCAGAAAATGCGAGTGCCGTCATGGCATCTTGACTGACGACCCGTATTGCCGCCAGCCGCCTTTTGTTGAAGTCAGAACGTGAGGTCATAGCGATCGACGATGCCCATAAAGTTCCAAGCTGTGTGCTTGTGAAGCACTGGCATGATGACGCTCTGTTGTATCTATCCTCAATCCTCGGCCCCTTTCTCTAGAGATAGGAAGGGCCTAATTTCTCGCTTTTTCTCGGCCTGAGACCGAGTTAGTGAGTTCAATTATCCTGCCGAGGCAAAACTTTTGTCAAGGGAAAACAGGGCACAGTGAAAAGCCGGATTCTTCAGAACCGAGCTATCGATTTTCGTTTGTAGCATTCTACCTTGTGCCGGGATTCAAAATCGAGCAAAACAAGTGCGCACCTTCATCAGAGAATAACATACGGGTCCCTATGTTATTCTCTCTTCCATGGGCCGGAGAGGTTATTGGCATAGGGTCCTTCCTTCGTATATCTTGAACCATATAGTTACTCCCGGTATCGGGGAGTTTCCCTTCTGATTTTATGTTTCAGCTCACAGCCCAGGAGATGCAGAACTTGAAGTCGCATTTCGCGACGTCAAGTTGGGGTGGTCGTCGTAAGGTGCGGCCGGACGAGTGAGCGTCCACTATCCTTTCGCCCGGCGCGACATCGAGATGTTGGGTGGAGGTCTCGACAAGTCAGGAATTAGACAGGGCTTAGAGACCCTCACGGTTTAAGAGACTCTCCGCTGATCAATTGCCTGGGGGAGACAAGCCGCGAGGTATCCCAGCCTCCGCCGAGGGCTCCTATCAGGCCCACGCTGGCCGTCATCTGCTGAATTCTAAGCCCAATCGCTGTCTGCTGATTCGATAAGAGCGAGATTTGCGCCGCAACAACGTTCAGGTAAGAGTCGATACCGAGTTTGTAGAGATTCTCGGCGATCGCCAGGGTCCTTTCGGCCGATTCGACTGCTTCGTCCTGATGTCGGATCTCCTCCGACAGAATGCGCAGCGACGCAAGGTTGTCTTCGACTTGTTGAAAGGCGGTGAGCACCGCCTCCCTATAATTGGCCACGGCTTGCTCATACTGGGCCTTGAACTGTTCGACCGTAGCCCGGCGCAGCCCCGCATCGAAAATGGTTTCCACAGCCGCCGGCCCGATGGAGAAAAAGCGGGCCGGCCACGTGAGCCACGTGTTCGCCGAAAAGCTTTCGAAACCTCCCGCTCCACTCAGCGTTACTGTCGGAAAGTATGCGGCTTCCGCGATGCCCACCTGCGCGTTGACCTGAGCAACCAGGCGCTCTGCAGCCGCGATGTCCGGACGCCGCTCGAGGAGCTCGGACGGGACGCCGAAAGGAATGGCGGGGGGACTCGATTTGAGCGGCGCATTGGGAATCGAAAACGTGGAGGCTGCCTGCCCGATGAGCAGCGCGATAGCGTGCTCAAACTGTGCCCTCTGAATTCCCACGGCAGCGTCCTGTGCCTCCGTGGCTTCGAGCTGAGTCTTTGCTTGCTCCACGGCTTCCGCCGAATCGATGCCTGTCTCGTACAGAGCCTTTGTCAGATCGAGGGACTTTTGATAAGCAGCCACCGTAGAGTCCAAAAGCTGTTTCAGCGCATCCTCTCCGCGCAGCTGAAAGTAGTCCGAAGCGAGGTCGGTTTGGATGGTGAGGCGGGTATTCTCGACGTCCGCCTCGCTGGCCTGGGCACCGTAAGCTGCCGATCGAATCGTATTCCTGATGCGGCCGAATAAGTCAGGCTGCCAGGACGCATCGAACGGAAGGGTGTACTCGGTAAATGTGAGCGCCTGGGAGGAGGATCCCCCTGAGGCGCCGGATGCAACAGACGGCGTCCGCTGTCGCGTGATGGCCGGGGCGGTCGTCACCAAGGGGAAAAGCTGCGACCGGGCCTCCTTGACCAAGGCCCGCGCAGCGAAAAAGCTCCCCACGGCCGCGGCGATATTCTGGTTTGAAATGTCTACCTTCTCCTCCAGCGCGTTCAACTGAGGATCGTTGAAAATCTCCCACCATTTGCCGCGGAGCTCGTTGTCTCTGGGCTGCGCCTTCTTCCACCCTTCAGTGTTCTTGAAGTCGGCAGGAGTGAGCTCCTTATACGCTGCCGGCGTCTGCACGGAAGGCCTATGGTACTTCGGACCTATCATGCATCCTGCGAGGAGAGAAAGGGTGACTATAAAGCACACTGGGCATTTCAGGTGGAAGCAAGTCATAATGTCACGCACCCCATGATACCTTCCCTCAATTTTTGTCGCCGGGTTGTCCCGGCCTTACGGTCGGGCGCGCCCGCGGCGCCTCGCCTTCATCTTGAGCCGCAGCCTGTCGAACGCCAGATAGACGACCGGCGTCGTGTAGAGCGTGAGCAGCTGGCTCATGATCAGTCCTCCCACAATGCTGATGCCGAGGGGCCGGCGAAGCTCGTACCCCGTGCCCGTCCCCAGGGCTAAGGGAAGCGCGCCCAGCAACGCAGCCATGGTCGTCATCATGATCGGACGGAAGCGCAGCATACACGCCTCGAAAATCGCATCGACCGAGCTCTTTCCTTCCTTCCGCTCCGTTTCAAGGGCGAAATCGATCATCATGATGGCGTTCTTTTTTACGATTCCGATGAGCAGCACGATGCCGATGATGGAGATGACGTTAAGATCCTGTTTGAAGAGCATCAACGCTATCATAGCGCCTATGCTGGCCGACGGCAGGCTGGAGATGATCGTCAGCGGGTATCAGGCTTTCATACAAGATACCGAGAACGATGTAGACAGCCATTAAGGCGGTGAGAACCAGCAGAGGCTCGGTGGCGAGGGACTCCTCGTAGGCCAAAAGCGTGCCGGCAAAGAAACCTCGCAGCGTGGAAGGCGCGCCGAGCCGTTCCTGCATGCCGATGATTCTCGACGTGGCATCGCTCAAAGAGACGTTCGGGGCGGTGTTGAAGGAGACCGTGACCGACGGAAAGAGCCCCGTGTGGTTGATGGCCAGGGGCGTTGTCTCTGTTTCAGCCCTGGCCATCGCGAGAAGCGGGATCCCCCCGGTGGCGGCAGACGTATGGAGGTATATGGCTTTCAAGCCCTCCGGGCTCTGCCAATACTGAGGGGCGACTTCCAGCACCACATAGTACTGGTTCAATGATCTGTAGATAACGGAGACCTCCGATTGGCCGAATGCGCCGTAGAGCGTCGAGTCGAGGGACTGTACCGTGATGCCGAGCTTCGCGGCAGTGACGCGATCATAGCTCAGAAGGGCCACGAGGCCGCCGTTCTGCTGGTCCGAGTTCACGTCCTGCAGGCCCGGCAGGCGCTTCATCTCG
>CAYZAF010000179.1:0-1814 GCA_964476435.1 uncultured Syntrophaceae bacterium | reverse complement strand
TCCTGCGCTCTCCTTCTCGTAGAGTCGAACGATGCTCTTCCCCTCGGGCGTCTCGTCTGCTGCCGACGCAAGGGCCGCGAGCCGGCCGACTTCTGGAGCCGTATACCCCTCAACAGGGAGAAATGTCGTCGCGTTCCGGTTACCGATGGTGATCGTGCCTGTCTTGTCGAGGAGCACCACGTCGACGTCCCCTGCCATCTCGACCGCTTTGCCGCTCTTCGCGATGATATTCGCCTGGAGGGCCCGGTCCATTCCCGCGATGCCTATGGCGGCGAGGAGGGCGCCGATCGTCGTGGGTATGAGACAGACCAAAAGGGCGATGAGGGTAGGCACGTCGGTGCCCAGGCTCTTGAGTGACCCCTGGATGCCAAGGTACCCCTTCATATAATTCTCCGCATTCCAGGCCATGGGCCACAGAGGGATCACCACGATGAGGAAAATCAGGGTGAAGGCGGAAAGGAGCAGGGTCAGGGCGATCTCGTTGGGGCTCCTCTGGCGGATCGCGCCCTCCACGAGGGCGATCATCTTGTCGAGGAACGACTCCCCCGCGCCGCTCGTGATCCGCACGAGAATGCGGTCCGAAAGGACGACGGTGCCTCCTGTGACGCCCGAGCGGTCGCCGCCCGCTGCCCTGATCACTGGTGCCGACTCTCCCGTGATTGCCGACTCGTCGACCGCGGCGACGCCCTCGATGATCTCCCCATCGCCCGGGATCGTCTGCGCTGCCTCGACGACAACGATATCTCCGGGCTTGAGGCGCGTCGAGGGGACTTCCTCGATCGTGCCGGATGGGTTCCTACGAAAGGCCATTGTCTCGTGGCGCGCTTTCCTGAGGGACTCTGCCTGGGCCTTGCCCCTGGCTTCCGCCAGGGCAGTCGCGAAGTTCGCGAAGAGGACCGTGAGAAAAAGCCACGCGTCGAGGGCGATGAAATATCCTATGGGCACCTGGCTTACCCCGCTGCCCAAGGCTGCATCGACGATAAAGAGGAGGGTGAGGACGGCCCCCACCTCGACGACGAACATGACAGGGTTCTTCCACTGGATGTCCGGCCTCAGCATGATAAAGGCCTGCTTGATGGCCGCCTTTGTCGTCTCCTTCTCGAGAAGCTTGCGCCTCTTTTGGCGGCGTTCCGCTGAAGGGAGCCCGACGCCGGGCATATGAGCTGCGCTATCGATCCGTCTATTCATGGCACACTCCTTTGAGCGCCTTACACTTCGAGAATTTGTCAACCATCGTCAGCCTCCGAAGGGGATCGGCCCGAGGTGATCGGCCATCGGACCCAGCGCGGCAACCGGCAGGAAAAGCAGGGCGCCGACAATGAGGATGGTCCCGAGCAGCAGAATGGCGAAGGTGACCGAGTCGGTGCGGAGCGTGCCCAGGCCGAAGGGGGCGGATGTCTTGGACCCGAGAGATGCGGCCATGGCGATGGGCGCAACAATCGGGAGATAGCGGCCGAAGAGCATCACGAGGCCGGCCGCGATGTCCCACGCCATAGCTGTCGGGGCGGGGCTCGCATTGTTCGCGAAACCGTAGACGACGCCGAGGCCGTCGAAGGCAGAGCCGTTGTTGGCCGAGGCCGATGAGAACTGGTAGAGCATCTGCGAAAGTCCGTGCGGCCCCGGGTTGCTCACCGCGGCAAGGCCCCAGTTCGTGGCGGCGAAGAGGCCGGTGGGCAAAAGGATGAGGAACGGATGGACGAGGAGGCTGACGATCGCGAGCTTCACTTCCTTGGCCCCGATCTTCTTGCCGAGGTACTCGGGGGTCCTCCCTACCATCATACCTGCGACGAAAATGCCAACGATGATGTAAATGA
>CAYZAF010000178.1:0-6058 GCA_964476435.1 uncultured Syntrophaceae bacterium | reverse complement strand
GCCTCATGGCCAAAGAACCCTTGGGGCCGGAACAGAAGTATAATGACGACTATCGCTACGTATATCGCCTGGGCGTAATCGCCGCTAAGGAGCACTGGCAGAACCGCATTCATGGCGCCCAGTACTAACCCGACGAGAACGACGCCCCCGATGCTCCCTGCGCCCGCCATAATGACGAGCATCAATACGTTCGCGAGCATGTCGTCGCCCATAAAGGGATTAAGGTTCGTATAGGCGCCCATCAGGCTGCCTGCCACGGCCGCGAGGCCGCACCCCACTGCACAGGCAAGTGACTGGACCCTGTTCACGTTGATTCCCTGTAAGAACGCTGCTTCACGGTTCTGGGCAATAGCCTGCATCTGTTGCCCTAATTTCGTCACGCGCACGAACCAGATCATGATTCCGGCGAGGAGACCGCCGATGGCGAAGGTCACTATCCGTTCGTAGCTCACCGACATGAGCCCGACTTTGAAGAAAGAAAGCAAAGGTAGATACGTTGTTCCACAGACCGACTACCGTCTGATCAAAGGGCGGCCCCAGTTATGACACGCCGGCCTTCAACCAATGGCACGACGCTTCCGCCCACCGAAGAGGAATTGATCATCATAGGGTCATCGGTAAAGGATGATCTTATGCAGGTTTATCCGTAGTTTGCCTCCCGTTTGTAGCGCCTGGCGGACGTTGGCTACGCATGGTCCCGCTCTTCCTCTCGGGCAATTAATGGCAGGTCCAACCTCCATCGACCGGCAGCGCGATGCCGGTTATCGAAGTTGCCAGATCGCTTGCCAGAAAACACACCGTGGCAGCCACGTCGTCCAGCGTAGCGATCCGGTTCAGAGGAATATGCGTCAGCTCGCGTTCGAGGAACCCGGGGAGGGTGAGCAGGGGACGGGCCAGATCGGTGTCCACCCACGTGGGTGCCACGCAGTTGACCCGCACGTTATGCGGACCCCATTCGATGGCTTCCGAGCGGGTTAGCTGGTAGACCACCGCCTTGCTCGTATTGTAGGGCATACAGTTGGGCGCACCGACGAGGCCGACGGATGACCCTATGTTAATAATCGATCCCTTCCTGCGGGGAATCATGGACTGGACGGCCACTGCCTGGTTCGTAAAGAATACACCCCGTGAATTCACCGCATGGAGCCTGTCCCACTCCTCCGCCGTGACGTCGACGGCGAGGGTGGGTTTGCCGAGGTCAATGCCGGCGCTGCAGACAAGGATGTCGATTTCACCCAAATCCTTTCTGATCTTCCCTATGGTCGGAGCGATTGCCTTCACGTCAGCCACATCCAGCTGATAGCCGCGGGCATTCCCTTTCTTGGCAACAAGGTCCGTCCCTTTCTCCACCTGTTCAGCCTGGCGCCCAATAACCGCCACCAATGCTCCGCTGGCAGCCAGGTATTCGGCGCATGCCAGACCAATGCCCCTCGTTCCTCCGGTCACCACGGCTACTTTGTTCTTCAGGTTCGCTTCCATTTTAGGGCCTCCTTCATGTAGGTTCGATGGAGCGCGCAAAAAAGCAAAGGGGGCACGCGCCGCTTGCCTTTGAAGAACATCCGGGAGCCAAAGACCAGAAGGCTTCCCGGATCGGCATGAGACGCAATCTACTTAAGCTTCTTGATCCTTCGCCCACAGCGGCGCTTGCGGGGCGCTCCTGGTCATTCTGTAACCCGGCCTCAGCTTTTCCGTTTCAACGAAGTCAATAACGATGCGACCCCTATCCTCTTTTACGACCACCCCGTACGTATCCTTTGCCTCCTGCCACGAGATCTTCCCGGCTAACACGTCCTCCAAGACGAGGCTCACATCCCGGTAGAGGGGGTTATTCCGCAGCTCCTTTCTCAGCTTCTCGGTCCCCTCATAATCGATCTCAAAAGTATGAGGATCCATGACCACGCCGTAGATCTCTCTGGCCCGCCGCACAGAGACCTTCATGTCTTCCACGTCTTCTCTCACCATCTGGGGGTCACGGTCGAAGGGGCTTCCCCAGCCTGCGCCGCCTGTGCCCCAACTGATCAATACATCCCCTGAATAGAGGTCGGTCATGTCGATGCAGCGAAAGACTTCCAGGTCATCCCGGCCCTTGCCTGCCCGCCGGATGTGCATTGAGGGGAGAGGCGCCGGAGGTGCGCCGTTCTGTCCCATTTGCGGGAAGAGCTGTCCGCTGCTGTTGCCACTCATGAGTATGTTCTTTGAATCAGGTTCGCAATCGTTCATCCGCTCGCAATAGTTGCCTGTGGCCCCGGTGAACTGGCCCGGCCCTTCGGTGTCGGGCTGAAGTCTGACCGTATGATAGTGGTAGGGAGCAAACATCTCCGCCCCTTCGATGCTCCCCCTGTACAGGGCGCCGCCCGTAGTATGGCCGCCATAGCCTTCCCATCCGTCGAAGCCCTTGACTCCTCCCGTGCCCCCGCCCTCGATGAAGGGGGCGATGAAGAACTCTTCCAGCAATCCCGTTCTCGGGTCGATCCAGGGGTAGCGACCCATGTTGTCCGGAGAGAAATGGCGGCTCCACGAGCCTATTGCCTTGTCCGGCGCTGCCTTCCCGAGGGCCTGGAGAGTGACCTCGCAGATCTCCGTGCCGCACGTGCAGGCCGAAGCGCCGTACGTATGGGGGTAGGTCGGGTTGACCACGGTGCCTGGCGGGGCTATGATCGTAATCGGCCTCATGGTGCCGCTGTTGTGAGGAATGCTCGGGTCCATGGTGAGAAAGAGGCCCAGAGCGGTAAAGCAATGGGTGTTCCCGAGAGGGCTGTTGACAAAATCGACCTGGGGGTTGCTGTCCGAATAGTCAAAGACCATCTCGTCACCCCTGACTGTCAGCTTCACCCTTATCCAGACAGGCTGGTAGGTCGATCCGTCCCAGTCAACGGCAGTCTCCCCATAGTATACCCCGTCCGGTATCTTCCGGATCTCGGCTCTCATGCCCTCTTCACCGGCGTTGAGCATCTCTCTGAAGCATGCCCGGATCGTTTCCAGACCGTACTTGTCGATCAGCTCGCAGAGGGCCTCGCCTCCTCTTCCGAGGGACCCGTATATGGTCATGTTATCGGAGCGTACCCCGGCAGAATTCCTCACATTTCTCATGATCAGGCTGTAGAGCTCCTCGTTCACCTTTCCCCTCCGTATGATCTTGAGGGGAGGTATGTTCAGGCCCTCGGCAATACAGTCATAGGCCCTGGGGAAGTAACCGCCCGAAAGAGCGCCTCCCGTGTCCATCTGGTGGCCCCTCAAGTAGGCATAGCAGACGAGCTCATCCTTGTAGTAGACGGGGCGAAAGAAAGTCCAGTCGGGCAGGTGGCCGCTCTGGATGATGTGCGAATCATTGGCAATGACGAGATCATCCGGCTCGAGGTGGCCCATTATCCCGATGATGTGCTTTGAGGGAATTTCCGCAACCAGAGAGTGGGAGGGCAGGAAGTCGACCTGTGTCAGGATCTCTCCTTCGGTGCTGATGAACTGGGGTCCAAGATCTTGCACCATGCCCATGACATAGCTCTGAGCCGAGTGCATCACCCTGTAGCCTATTTCGCTTGTGATCGTCAACAACCTTCTCCACACGACCGACAGGGTTACGGGATCGATGGTCAATCCATTCGCCGCCATGGTAAAACCTCCTTATGCAGCACTCCCTGGCAATGCCCTTTAGAATGTCAGGTAATCTCCATATGCCCCGACACGCATCTTGTTCCCGGGAGGAATAACGACCGTGGTCATCTTCTCCTCCACGATGCAGGGACCCTCCAGGACATTGCCGTTCGTCAGCCTGTCGCCATCATACACCGCTGTCTTGACGAAGGCGCCCGTTTCCTCGAAATAGGCGTCCCGCGTGCCTTTCAAGGCAGCGGACGGATCGGGGCCTCCTTCTTTCAGCGGTTTCAATTCCGGGGGAGATATCCTGCCGACGGCCGTGAGTTTCCAGGCCATGAAATCGATGGGGTAATTCTTGTCCCCGTACCCGAACAGCTCTTCGTGCCTCGCGTGAAAAGCCGCTATTCCGGCAGCAATGGTGCCGCCATCGATGGGTCCGCTGGGCCACTTGACCTCGATCTCGCGGAACTGGCCGTGGTAGCGGACCATCATGCTCCTCTCCAGGACGCGCAGCCCTTCGGGAACGCCTTCTTTTTCAAGGGTAGCAAGGCCTTCAGCCTCCATCTCGTCGTAGAGCCCTTTGACCCGGGCGAGATCCAGGTCCTTGCCTCCGGCAAAATAGAAACGGGCATAGTCATGTTTGAGGTCAGCGCCGGTCATGCCGAAGGCGCAGTAAACGGGCGCGTGCTTGGGAATCAGGACCTTGGAGATGCCCAACTCCTCAGCGATCTTGATCGCATGGGCCGGACAGGCTGCCCCTGCGGCACAAATCGTAAAATCGCGGGGATCATATCCCTTCCTGGTAAAGGTCTGTCTCGTGCCGTCTGCCATGGTGGAATTGATGATCTTATAGATTGCGGCCGCTCCCTCGATAACGCTTACCTTGAGCCGGTCGGCAACTTTCTCTTTGATCGCCTTTTCTGCCAAGTCTCTTCTCAGGGCCATTTTGCCGCCGAGAAAATAGTCGGGGGAGATATACCCGAGGACCACGTTTGCATCGGTCACCGTGGGCTCCTCTCCTCCCCGGTCATAACAGGCAGGGCCGGGAACTGCCTGGGCGGATCGAGGGCCCACGTGGAGGGTATTCGACACATCGAACCAGGCGATGCTGCCCCCTCCGGAGCCGATCGTGTGCACATCGATGACGGGCAAGGAGAATCTGTTGTCTGCTATCAGTGATTCTGTCTTCGTGAGAAACCGGCCTTTGTCGATGATAAGGATATCGTAGCTGGTTCCTCCCATATCAACGGAGAGCATATTGTTCTCCCCGTATAATCCCCCTATGATCGCTGCTGCCGACGGGCCTGCTGCGGGCCCTGAAAGGGCAAGGGTTGCCGGCGTTTCCAGCGCCACATTCCATGTCCCGGTCCCGCCGTTGTTCTGCATGAAGAGAAGCTCGCCCCCGAAGCCTTCCTTTATCAACTGGTCGCGCAGGCTGTGGATGTAGTTGCCCATGATGGGTCGTATGTAAGCATCGATTACCGCAGTGCTCGTGCGCTCGTATTCCCCTATCATGGGGAGGACTGCCGAGGAGATCGAGCAGGGCACCCCCGGGAGGTCCTCCCTTATGATCTCTGCAACCCTCTTCTCGTGCGTATCATTCAAAAAGGAGAAGAGAAGGGCCACCACGATGGCTTCCACGCCCTGTTGGGCGAGATAGGCCACAGCCTCGTGGACGCTCGCTTCGTTGAGAGGCGTCCTCACCTCGCCCCTTCTGTCGATCCTCTCTTCTACCTCTACCCGCAGACGCCTCGGCACGAGGGGCTTTGGAAAGGGCATTCTCCAGTTGAACATGTCTATCTTAGGCACGCGCCTCAGCTCGATCACGTCGGGAAAGCCTTTTGTGCAGATAATGCCCAGTTTTGCGCCCTGCTTGGTGAGTACTGCGTTTGTGCCCGCCGTCGTCCCGTTTACCACGGTCCCCGTCAGGCCCAGCAGCTCTTTCCGTTCCATCCCGCAAAGCTTTGCCAGGGCATCGACCACGTTCATTGTGCCGATGGTCAAGTCCTCCGGCGTGGTCGGCGATTTTGCAGTAAAGAGATTTCCTTTTTCATCGACACACACGCCATCGGTAAACGTGCCTCCCGTATCAATGAGTATCCGATGAGCCATATGACGAACCTCCCCGTCGTGACAATAGCTGATATGGAGCGGCTATTCCTTGATCTTTCGGCACCTTACGCTCCTCACCCGTACGAGAGACTGCCAGATAATCTCTATTGGGATCGTATATGCCCTTTTTTTGAAGCGAAAAACGCGTTTCGCCCGGAAGACCCGCCTTATCTCTTAGCCTCCCTTTTTCCAAAAGCGGCGCCATTGGAGCTGGCCTGGCTCCACTAAAAGCCGGCCCTTTGCCGCGGATGGGGCCGTATGGGTGCCTTCCCCGCATCAAGGCCCGCAGTCTAATTCCAATCCTAACTCGGCGCTATCTTTGTTGCCTTCGTCAGTTCGCTCCTCGATGTAC
>CAYZAF010000177.1:0-1833 GCA_964476435.1 uncultured Syntrophaceae bacterium | reverse complement strand
AGGCTTTTCTTTCTCTTCTTTGCTTCCCCATACACGGAACGGGCGCCGGGGTGGAAATCCCGCTTTTCGATAAGCACCTCGATGATAGCCAGCCTTTGAGGGGTAAGCTTCAACCCCTTCGCTTTCAGCTGTCGTATTATTGATTCCTTCGTTACCCTGGTCAATTAGGAACCATTCCTGACAATAAATAATTTGTAAGACCCTTTTCCCCATCTGTCAAGGTATCTTGCAAATAATTCTTTAAAGCGTTCCGTAAAATAAAGTAACGATTCACCCGGCGGAATCTTTTCCTTGAGCGCAGCATGCGGAAGTCTCTCGGGTACCCTCGCTTTCAGCTCACGGGGAACGGTGCGCTCGAAGAGCGCGAGGGCGAGCAACTGTCTCAAGCGGAAAGTCCTTGCAGTGTGAGGACTTGGAGCGAATTCCGCTTACCCAGTGGAGGGAGGCCTTAAGGCAAGGGTGAGAGACTGAAGCCCTAGCAAGCGAAGGAAATGATGGAGCCGGGCTGAAAAGCATTTCAAACGGCAATCAATTTTGCAGAACGCTCCAGAGGAGATGCGGGAGCACCCATTCGTCAGGCTCGATGAGACCGGGCGAAAGATAAGCGTCCATCAATGGTGACCGACGGGATATGCGACTTTCAGGAAGGCAACGACGAAGTAAGCTTACGGATTCTGCCCTTGGTCGCTGCAGCAGCCTTTAGCGTCAGTCTCAAAACGGGCTATCGAATACGGCCGCGCAGAGCTGCTTTGTCTACCTTACCCACGGGCGTTCTTGGAAGGTCGTTGACGATTTCCAGCCTCTCCGGCAACAATAACTTTCCAGCCCCAATACTCTTGAGAAAAGCGACCAGGTCGGCGAGGGTCAAGTCTTTGCCTTCCCTGAGCTGGATACATGCGCATACTATTTCGCCAAGCCTCTCATCGGGAATACCTATCACCGCGGCCGCCTCAATATGAGGATGCATGTGAAGAAGGTTCTCCACCTCGCCGGCCGTGATTCCCTCTCCGCCGCGCTTGATGACATCCTTCTTGCGCCCGGTGATGTAAATGTTGCCGAACTCGTCGATCTTCCCCAGGTCACCCATTTTGTAGTAGCCGTCATGGGTGAATATCTCCCTGTTCTCGGCTTCCGAACGATAGTATCCCGTAAAGACAAGGGGTCCCCTCGCAGCGAGCTCTCCTTCGGTATTCGCCGGCAGCTCCTGTTCCCGCTCGTCTATCACCTTCCAATGGTCGCCTTCGTTCATGGGCGTCCCGATGGATGACCGGAAGATCTCGGGGGCCACGGGTACCCCTACTTTGTGACGGGCGCACGGCCCTTCGGTCGAACCGTAGGCGCTGCCCTCAAGAACCGTTCCGAGTCTGTCGAAAAGCTCCTTGGCCTTGTCCAGCGTCTCCGGCCGGAGAGCACTGCTCGAGGATCCGACCATCTTGAGGGAGGTGAGGTCATACCTGTCAAGGTCGGGGTGCTTCAGGATATCCTCCAGCAGCGCGGGCACGAGGATGATGCGGTTTATCCTGTATTTCTCGATGGCCTCCATGATCTCCTTTGCTCTAATGGTCTCGATCAGCACCAGGGTGGCCCCTTTCATCATGAAGCTGCCCGCCATGCCCTGCTGGGCAAGACCATGTCCGATCGGCGTCGGCAGTCCCACGACACCGTCCGTGTCAGTATCGAGAGCGGCACACGCAACACCGGCCAGGTAGCTGTTATGGGTCCGAGGCACGCCCTTGGGCAGTCCCGTCGTGCCGCTGGTGGGGAGAATGAGGGCCACGTCGTTAGGATCCGGTCTGAACTGCCTCAGGTACTTGCCGGGATCATCCCTCGGCC
>CAYZAF010000176.1:0-1663 GCA_964476435.1 uncultured Syntrophaceae bacterium | reverse complement strand
AAGAGGTAAGCCGTCTGGCCCACGAGCGGGGTCTCGACCTGAAAATCGTGACCTCCGTCGAGAAGGAAATGCTGTCGGACATGCCGCCGAATATCCTCAACCTGCCCTTTATCCACGAGTTCAGCCTGCCCTACTACGAGTCCTACAGGCTGAAGGTTCCCTCGGTGCTCGCGTCCCTCAAGGAGATATACCTCTTCGAGCCTGACACGATCCACGTATCGACCCCTGGCCCTATCGGTCTTCTGGGCCTCCTCGTGGCAAAGCTCATGAACGTGCGGAGCGTCGGCTTCTACCATACGGATTTTGCCCTTCAGGCGCGGGAGATCGTCGCGGACGACGCGGTCGCGGACATACTCGAGTCGTATACCCGCTGGTTCTATTCGGCCATGGATGAAATCAGGGTGCCTACGCGCCAATACATCGCGATGCTTGCGGCCAGGGGGTTCGACCCGGAAAAAATGAGGCGCTTTACGAGAGGGATCGACTCCGCCCTCTTTAGCCCCCAGGCAATTGCGAGACCCTCCTTTTTGCCGGCATGCCTCACTTGCCGCGATTCTCTCACCCTTCTCTACGTAGGGAGGATCTCGTGCGACAAGAACATGGACTTCCTCATGGAGACGTACGAAAAGATCGCAGGCTGCAGGCAGGACGTGCATCTTCTGGTAGTGGGAGACGGTCCCTATCTCGCTGAGCTGAGACGAAAGGCCCGCACCCAGAGAATCACCTTTGCGGGAAGAATGGCCCACAGCGACCTCCCTGCCATCTACGCCGCGTCGAGCCTCTTCGTCTTCCCCAGCGTCACCGACACCTTCGGGAAAGTGGTGCTCGAAGCTCACGCGTGCGGCTTGCCTGCAATCGTCTCTGATGCGGGAGGCCCTCAGGAGATCGTCGTTCATGGGAAGACGGGCTTCGTAGCCAGGGCCGGAGACGCTCTTGACTGGGAAGGAAGGATCGAGCAGGTACTCGACATGATCACGGACGCTCCCCATCTCTATAGGAAAATGCGGGAGGACGCCCGGCTGCATGTGCTCGAGAACTACGACTGGGAGGAGGCTCCCGACTCTATCTTCGAGCCCACCATACCTCCGGCGGCCGGCGTCGAGAAGAAGATCGCCTGACAGTGGATTGGCCATACCACGCGAAGGAGGAGAATCGCCTTGAAGCTCAGTTTCGTGATTCCTGCTTACAATGAAGAGCTGTACCTGGGGAAATGCCTCGATTCGATGGTCAGGGAGATTGCGGGCTCGGCGCGGGATGCGGAGATCATTGTCGTCAACAACGCGAGCACGGACGGGACAAAGGCAGTCGCGGCTTCCTATCCGTCGGTCGTCGTGGTGGATGAGCCGCGCAAGGGCATAGTGAAGGCGCGCGACGCGGGATTTCGCGCTGCCACGGGGGATCTGATAGCCAACATAGACGCAGACAACATCCTTCCTCCGGGATGGCTCGACAAGGTCTTTACTGCGTTCTCACGGAACGAGAGGCTCGTCGCCCTCTCAGGCCCCCTCGTCTATTATGATCTGCCGTGGCTCTACAGACTGCAAGCCAAGACTTTCTACGCCTTCGGGTATGTCACCTACCTTTTCAACCATTTCGTGCTGAAGAAGGGAGGCATGCTCCAAGGCGGCAATTTCGTTGTCAGGCGGTCCGCCCTTGAGGCCAT
>CAYZAF010000175.1:0-2873 GCA_964476435.1 uncultured Syntrophaceae bacterium | reverse complement strand
CGAGGTGAAGACAAACAAAGAGTATCAGGCGATGCTGAAGGAGATCGAGGCTGCGCGGGCGGCCAACGACAAGACAGAGGAAGAGATTATCCTGCTTTTGGAGAGGATCGAGGACCTCAAGAAAGATTATCAAAGTGGCCTCAAGGAGTCGACCAAACGGGAGAAAGAAGTGTCGGAGGGGGTCAAGGAGCTGGAAAAGGAGATAAAGACCGTCGACGGCGCGGTACGGGCGCTGCGCGAAGAGCGGGAGAGACTTCTCGCCAGCGTCAAAGCGGATCTTAAAGCGAGGTACAATATGCTGATCGAAAAGCGGGGCGGCCTGGCCGTCGTGAACGTGAAGAACGGCACGTGCCTCGGCTGCTTCATGAACATCCCGCCCCAGCTCTACATAGAGGTAATGAAGAATAGCAGACTTATTACGTGTCCGAGCTGCAACAGGATCTTCTTCTACCTGGAAGAGGAATGAGGGAATACCATATCTATATTGATGGAGCCTCTCTCGGCAACCCCGGCAGGTCTGGGGCCGGCATGGTCGCCTTTGACGAGCATGGAGAAGAGGTATGGAGGGAAGCTGTCTATCTCGGCGAGATGACGAACAACATGGCCGAGTACGAGGCCCTTGTGAGGGCGCTCAGGAGAGCCGGGAACGCACGGGTCGATGCGGTGAGTGTCTATACCGATTCTCTCCTCGTGGCAAGTCAGGTCCTCGGCAAGTATCGAGTGAAAAACGAGCGCCTTAAGCCATACCTGGAAGAGGCGCGGCGATTGATGCGCGCCCTCGGTCATGCCTCGGTGAAATACATTCCGAGAGAGGGAAACAGGATTGCAGATAAGCTCGCAAAGAATGCGGCTTCAGGAATGGGGGTAGACGTGCGGTCGCGGGACGGATGTCCTGAGGAAAGTCCGGGCATCGCAGGGCAGGATGGTCCTTAATGGGGACTGGGAGCAATCCCAAGGAAAGTGCAACAGAAAAGACACCGCTTTCCCGTCTTTCTGGGGAGGTAAGGGTGAAATGGCGGGGTAAGAGCCCACCAGCATCCGGGCGACCGGGTGGCTTGGCAAACCCCATCCGATGCAAGGCCAAAGAGGGGACCGCGACAGGCGGTGAGGACGGCCCGTCCTTTAACCCGGGTAGGCCGCAAGAGGCTCGCCCATAGGGCGAAGCCCTCAGAGAAATGACCGCAGATCTCCCGATCACAGAACCCGGCTTATAGTCTACCCCCTCTCTCTCAACTAATCCCGGAGCGAAAGGGATGACCCTCGATCCCCGGCCCCTTGTATCGGCGTGGCCGGGACTTGGGGATCTTCCCCATCAAGGGCGTTGCGGCTGCCTGTCCATCGCGCTTCAGATGCGAACCTGGCAGCTAGAGCTACTCGATATCCGCAGGGCTCCTGTACCCTGCGAGGAGGGACCTGGGCGCCTCCTTCATCAATTCTTCGAGTGTCCATGGCTCACCCACCTTGAAGAGGCTCTTCTCGATCACGGGCTCGGAGTAGAGGGCTATCTCGTTCCCCGCGAGGTTGAAGACGGAGGCGCTTACCTTTGCTGCCGCATCCGTGCAGAGATAGATGAGAAACGGGACGATGCGCTCCGGCCGGGGCGTCGCCTCGGCGGATAGGGTTGGCTTCTTCTCTATCCATACGCTCTCGTCCTTTCTGAGGGCCAGGTCATACGTGTCGAGGCCGTAGGAAGCCCTTGTCCTCGCCCACGGCGAGAAGGCGTTGCACGTAATCCCAAAGCGGTAGAGCTCCTTTGCGGCAGCTTTTGTGAGGCCTACCACCCCTGCGTTTGCGGCGCAGTATTCGGCGTGTTTGATGACATCCCCGTTGAAGGCCCTCGACGTACAATTGATGATGCGGCCCCATTGCTTTCTCAACATGTGGGGAATAGCGTGGCGCATGGTGTTGAAATACCCTTTCGGCTTGGTATTTGTAACTCTGTCCCACGTTTCCTCGGAGATTTCCCAGATATTGTCGAAGCCGAATGTTCCGGCCACGTTGACGAGGATATCGACGCTTCCATAGGTCTCGACGGCAAGATCAATCAGTTTGGCCGCGGTTTGGAAATCGGAGATATCACCGAAGAAGTGGGTGGCCTCTCCGCCGGCCTGCCTTATAGCAGCTTCGGTCGTTTCGGCATCACCACTGATTTCTCCCGTTTCCTTCAGAAACCACTCCTTCTTCTCCTGGCCCAGGGCTTCCAGCATGGTGTGGCTGAGAAACGCGTTTCCCGTGGAGCCAGCCTTGCGGTTATTGGTCACCACTTTCGCGCCCTCTAAGGCCATGCCTATGGCAATGGCCCTTCCTATGCCCTGCCCGGACCCGGTCACTACTGCCACTTTTCCTCTCAGCGTCTCGCCCACTCTCCTATCCTCCCTGACCGGGAGCGCTTCCGCAAGCCCCGATTTGTGGACGGGGTCGAGGAGCGCCATGATATTGGGTTTTGTTCCTTTCCCGGAAGCCCCGCGCCTTTCGGGCGGAGAGCTTCACAAGAAACGCTTTGGGGTGTCGAGCACGCCGCAATTCCCAAGGTGACGACACCCCGCCAAGATTGTAGCACCACGCGATTCTGAAGTGGATAATATTACTAAGGCTTAAGACGATGGGCCTTGCTTTTCGTCGTACGATGTGAACACGTTCACTATTTTTCGGACCGTTTCTCCACAAAAGAACATTGACTTCCGGGCCGGGCAAAAAGACTTGCTTAACCGTCTTCCATGAGGTACAATCCCTATTATGTTAATTAATTCACAAATCAGGTGCCTCATGGCTGGGGGAGGTGCGTATGAGTAACTTTCAAGATAAGCTGCTCATCAGAGTGATGGAGAATGCAGACCTGGACTACATTGTGGAGATAGATACCAAAGTCCTGG
>CAYZAF010000174.1:0-5504 GCA_964476435.1 uncultured Syntrophaceae bacterium | reverse complement strand
AGCCGCACGCGAATGGCCGGACACCTTAGACGGTCTCTCTCTTGATGTCATCGAGGGTGAATATCGACGTGAAGAGATAGCCCTTCTGCTCTATGGCCTGCCTTCCGCCGTCGAGCCTGTCGAGGAGGGCTATGACGCCCTTTACGACGAGGCCTTCCTTCTCTGTCACCTCGATCGCCTTGAGGGAGGACCCGCCGGTCGTCACCACGTCCTCGAGAATGAGGACGTTCATACCGGGCCTCAGGTTCTTCGCCCCTTCGATCCAGAGGTTCTTTCCGTGGCCCTTCGGCTCTTTCCTGATGAAGAAGCCGGGGATGGGAGAGCGCAATGCGTAGGAGGCGATAACCGTGGAGCAGACCAAGGGGTCGCCCCCGATGGAGACCCCCCCCACTGCCTCTATGTCGGGCACCTGGAGCACGCGCTGATACATGAGGTGGCCCACCAGATACATACCCTCGGGGTTGAGGGTGGTCTCCTTGCAGTCTATGTAGAAGGTGCTCCTTTTTCCGCTTGCGAGCAGGAAATCTCCTTCCTCATAGGATAGACTCTTGAGAATCTTGAGCAATCTCCTGTCTTCTTCCACAATCAGTCCGTCCTCTGATTCCTGTAATCACCCTTTTACGAACAGCTCCATCTGCTCCAGCTCCATTCCCCAGGGGAAGCGCAAGGGGTAGTGGCCGGAAAAGCACGCATCGCAAAAGGAGTAGCGAAAATGCTCGGACCCGTTGCCGATGGCCCTCTTCATGCCGTCTATGCTCAGGTATTCGAGGGTATCGGACGTCATATACCTGTTGATCTCCTCCACCTCGTGGGATGCGGCGATCAGCTCCGACCTCGACTTCGTGTCGATGCCGTAGAAACAGGGAAACCTCGTGGGAGGGGACGTCACCCTGAAATGGATCTCCTTGGCTCCCTGCTGCCGCAACATGGTGATGATCTTCCGGCCCGTCGTTGCCCTCACGATGGAATCGTCGATCACGACGACCCGCTTTCCCTTGACCGTCTCATGGTCTGCGTTCAGCTTGAGCTTTACCCCGAAATGGCGGATCGATTCCTTGGGCTCGATGAACGTTCTGCCCACGTAATGATTCCTAATGAGACCCATCTCGAACGGGATGCCCGATGCCTGCGAGTAGCCGATGGCCGCGCTGATTCCGGAGTCGGGTATGGGGATCACGATGTCCGCATCCACGCGACCCTCCGCGGCAAGCTCCCTCCCGAAGGCCTTCCTCACCGCATAGACCGTCCTGCCAAACACCTCGCTGTCCGGCCGAGCAAAATAGATGTACTCGAAGATGCATTGGTGCTGCTCCGCCTTTTTCAAGGGCGTATAAGAACGCAAGCCGTCCTCGGCGAGGTGGATCACTTCCCCGGGCTCAACCTCGCGCACGTATTCTGCTTCGATGAGGTCGAAGGCACAAGTTTCGCTGGAAAACACATAGGCATCCTTCAACTTTCCCATCACAAGGGGCCTGAACCCGTGGGGATCCCGGACGGCAAACATCTCCTTGTCCGTGAGGAGGAGAAGCGAATAAGAGCCCTCGACGCGGCGCAGGGCGCTGATGAGCCTGTCGAGGGTCGCGTTCTCATGGGAAAGGGCGATCAGGTGGGCGATTACTTCGGTGTCGATGGTCGACTGAAAGATGGAGCCGTAGTTCTGGAGCTCGTCGCGGACGATCTTTGCATTCGTGAGGTTCCCGTTATGGGCTATGGCGAGGGGGCCCTTCGAATACTCGACGACAAAGGGCTGGGCGTTCTTGATGTCGCTCGAACCCGCGGTGGAATACCTCACGTGACCGATGGCCCCGTGACCTTTCACGCCCTGCAGCACCTGCTCGTCGAATATGTCCGAGACGAGGCCCATGGCGCGGCGGCTGTACATGGCAGCGCCGTCGGTACTCGCGATCCCCGCGCTTTCCTGTCCCCTGTGCTGCAAGGAATGGAGGCCCAGGTAGGTGAGGTTCGCTGCTTCCTGATGGTTGAACACGCCGAATATTCCGCACATGATCGCTTTAGGAGGTCTTACCCCTCTCTTCCACTTCCTTGGAGAAGAATCCGATGGTCTCTGGGTCCATGAGATAGATGTCCACTCTTTTCACGCCTGCCGGCCCTTCCGTGAACGCCGCGATCTCCTCTGTCATGATGCGGGCGCACCGGTCCTTGGGGAAGCCGAAGATCCCCGCGCTGATGGCGGGCATGGCAATGGAGCCTATTGCGAGTTTTTCCGCCTGTTTCAGGGCGCTCTTGACCGCGGACCGGAGTTTGGGCTCTTCTTCTCCCTCGCCCCATCTCGGTCCTACCGCATGGATCACGTATTTTGCTGATAGGGTGCCGGCGCTCGTGACAGCAGCCTGGCCGACCGGGACGAAGCCTATGCGGTCGCTCTCCTCCTGGATGATCCTGCCTCCTTTGCGCACGATAGCGCCTGCGACACCGCCGCCGTGCTGCAGATGGGAGTTCGCCGCGTTGACAATGGCATCCACGGGGGCCTCCGTGATGTCTCCCTTAATGACGCGGACTCTCGTCGTCTTGAATTGGGCTTCAGCTATGATCTCCATTTATCCCGGATGGCACTAGTATTCTATACTATTACCCCCCGGGTGCGCAATATGCTATAACAGCTCTTATGAAAAAGGCCAGAAGGGGACGTGCGGAGAGGCCGCCGAAAGGCCCTGCTCCTTCCGTGCACACGAATGCCCCGGAGACGGACCCCCAGGACAGGCTCAACGCATCCGTCGAAACAATAAGGGGGGTGGGCCCAGCAATCGCGCAGGCCCTCGACAGGCGGGGCATACGGACCATCGAGGATCTCCTCTGGCTCATTCCGGCACGGTACGAGGATGGAAGGCTCATTTGCGAGGCAGCGGACATCGTTGAGGGGGAAGAGAACGTGCTCCTCGGTCGAGTCGTCGATTCGGGGCAGGTTTACTCCCGGGCGAGCCGAAAGAGGATCTATTGTGCCCGCATAGAGGACGCCACGGGCTCAGTGATTCTCAAGTGGTTCCGGTTCGGCAGGGCCTGGGTCGCCGAGATGTGCAAGAAGGGCAACCTGCTCTTTGCGGCGGGCAAGGTGACGAGGTACGGGGCCGATCTTCAGATGGAGCACCCGAGGGTAACGGTCATGAGGGAGGGCCGGGACACGGGGGAGGTGAGCAAGATTATCCCCGTCTACCCCGAAATAGAGGGCGTGAGGCAGGGGGTGCTCCGAAACATAGCGCAGGAGGCGTTCAAGACGCATTGGCCTGACATAGCGAGTCTCATCCCTGCCCGGGTGGCAAAAGACCATGGGCTGGAGGATCTGGCCGAGACCCTGGCAGACTGCCATGTTCCTGAACGCAGGCAGGAGGTGCCCTCAGAAGAGGCCTTGCGGGCAAGGCTCGCTACGGAAGAGTTCTTTCTCTTCCAATGCGCCCAACTCCAGCGGAAAAGACGGATCGACCGCGGACCGGGAATGGAAATGCGCCCCGGGCCAATCCAAGCCCGTCTTATCGATTCCCTACCTTTTGCCTTGACCCCGGGTCAGAGGAGGGCGTCCGGGGAGATCGAGCGGGATATGGCCGCATCACAGCCCATGAACAGGCTGCTTCAAGGTGACGTAGGCTGCGGCAAGACGATCTGCGCGGTCCTCGCCGCGTCCGTGGCCCTCGACGCAGGCTGCCAGGTGGCCTTCATGGCCCCCACCGAGATCCTGGCTGAGCAGCTCTACCTGGCGAGCCACAGGCTCCTGGAGAGCATCGGCATCAAACCCGTTCTGTTGAGAGGAAGCATGGGTCGACAGAGGAGCGCGGTCGTTGAGGGCATAGGCGCGGGCGCCATCAGGGTGATCGTGGGCACCCACGCCCTCCTGCAGCCGGATGTCGCCTTCCCCAGCCTCGGGCTGGCGATCATCGACGAGCAGCACCGGTTCGGGGTGATCCAGCGGGAGCTGTTGAAGCGGAAGGGCCTCAGCCCCCATATGCTTGTCATGAGCGCCACCCCCATCCCCCGGACCCTGTCGATGGTCGTATACGGGGACCTCGACGTCTCATCCATCGAAGATATGCCGGAGGGCAGGCAGCATGTGCGGACCGAGGTCGTGAGCGATGCGGGGCGGCAAAGAGTGTACGATGCTGTCCTGGAGGAGACAGGGTTGGGCCATCAGGTGTTCGTCGTCTGCCCCGTCGTCGAGGAATCGGATCACCTCGATCTGATAAGCGCAAGAAAGAGCGCCCTTACATGGAAGGGGCTCTTCCCCGACCTTCGTCTGGGGCTCCTCCACGGAAGGATGCGGGCGGAGGAGAAGGAGGCGATCATGATCTCTTTCCGCGATGGTCGCATCGATGTACTCGTCTGCACCACTGTCGTGGAGGTGGGCATCGACGTACCGAACGCCACCCTTATGGTGGTAGAGCACGCGGAGCGTTTCGGCCTCTCCCAGCTTCATCAGTTGAGGGGCCGCGTGGGCAGGGGACCCCATCCGTCGCGGTGCATGCTGGTAAGCCCTGCGGGGCGGACCACTGCCGCCGCCCGGAGATTGAAGGTCCTCGCAAAGACGGCTGACGGCTTTGCCATCGCCGAGGAAGACATGTTGCTGCGGGGTGTCGGGGACATGTTCGGGGTGAGGCAGACAGGCGCTGCCGCCTTCAGGGTGGGGAACGTCATCCGGGATGGCCGTCTCATGGAGAGGGCGCGGAAGATGGCAGAGGAGACCATGGCGTCCGCAACAGACGGCGAGCTTGCCCTCATCAGGGCGAGGGCTCTCCGCAGATGGGGCGACAGGCTCTCCCTGGGGGATGTGCTGTGAAAGCATTCATTGCTGCTGCGTGATCGCCGACAACTGCCGGTCTTTGCTTCTTGCCTCCTCCCAAAACCGCAAGGGCAGCCGGCCGCTATGGAAGGCTATTCCTTCCGATTCGCGAGGCGCTCCCCGTAATGGCGGCCTCTTCTCTTCGGGATTGTCCCTTTCTTATTAATAGCAGAGGTGCGCTAGTTTGAAAGACGGGGCATCTTCAAAGACAGCCCCACCGTCCGCTTTCGAAGGCTGTTCCTTCCGAAACGCTAGCTGCCTCCGGTGCTGACCCGTCAGGACGCAAGACTCGCTCACGCACCGATTGCGAAGCCACCCGCGGCATCTAAGTGTGGTCTGCCGCGGGTTCCTGCCCTCTAGTTCTCCTAATGTGACACTCCGCAAACAGGAGCGCCCTACCGTCGGTAATTGCCTCGGAATCAGGCGCGCGGATTAAGGAGAAGCCCCGCATCTTATAGACGCGGGGCTTGCCTCTTGAACCCTCGTACGCTCGTCTTCTCGTGACGGGTGCCCCAGCACCTTTAGGCGATGCGAATCGAGAAGGAACAGCCTTCCGCGGACGGGGGATCCTTGTATCTTATGCACCCACAAAACATTGGGATAAGGGCGTGTTATCCGTTGGCGACTTCGTGCAATGCGACCCGCTGAAGTGGAATGTCCGTCACCCGCGGGTGCGTGAGCCTTCCCCGGGTCGGAATGCTCGCGACGTTTTCGTCGA
>CAYZAF010000173.1:0-3751 GCA_964476435.1 uncultured Syntrophaceae bacterium | reverse complement strand
ATTGAAAAGCGCGAGGGGTGATGCCGACCGGCCGCAAGGCGGAGGAAATAAGGCAGATCCTGCACAAGCAAGGAAGAACTGGCGGAGAGAGAGGGATTCGAACCCTCGGTACGGTTTTAAGCCGTACACTCGCTTAGCAGGCGAGCACCTTCGGCCTCTCGGTCATCTCTCCTGATCCGAGCATTATACTTGCTCGATTGCCAAAAAGCAAACGCGCTTTTCGTATCGGGCGGGCCTCCCTGCGCCCTTCTTATGTCTGCTCCTGCCCCTCTTCCTCGCAGTCGTCCACCATCCCCCTCCTTTTCACAAAGAGTCTGCACCCGCGGAAGAGGAGCGAGACGCCGAGCCAGGCACCGGGGACTGCGAGGATGATCCCCACCCACTTGGGCCAGAGCACGAGGACCGCGGAAAGGATCAAGGAGAAAATGCCTGACGCCACCATGATCTGCGCGTCTGTGGGACCCAGAACCCGGCGGTTCGTCATGGCAGCGCCGACGGCGCTGCCAATCCTGATGGCCCCTGCCCCCGCGCGGCTCATGGCTGCTGCGCGTCTTTTCCTCTGCTTCACGGACCATGCAGGACGTCGCCCTATGGCCCGCACGCCGTGCTCGCCCAAGACGATCTCCGTGGACTTCGTGAGGTCTTCGAGGTACATCTCGTCCATGAGACGGGCAAACCCCTTATCCTCCACTGCCACGTCAAGCTCATAGTTGCCGATCCAGCTCGCAACATTCAGGTTCGTCGATCCCACCCTTGCCCACCGGCTGTCTGCCACCGCTGTCTTTGCGTGCAGCATGGGCCCGTTCCACTCGAAAACTCTTACCCCCGCTTCGAGGAGGGTATGGTAGCCTATACGGGATATGGCGCGGAACACCGGTATATCGCTGTTCCCCGGTACCAGGAGCCTCACATCCACCCCGTCGAGGGCGGCCGATCTCAGCGCCTGCACGTAGGCCGTGGCCCCGGCGAAATAGGCATCCGTGAGCCAGAGGGTATTGCGTGCGAGGGAAGCGATCAATTGGTCGAGACGGTAGACCCATGCGGTATTCGGCAGGCTTGCCAAGACCCTCAGCGCAACGTCACCCGCAATCGGGATCGAATCCGGTTCGGGGAGCTCGTCCTCGGGCAGCGGCTTGCCCGCGGTCTCCCAGACCTGGGCGAAAGCGAGGTCTACATCGGCCACCGCTGGCCCGCGCAACTCCACCCCCGTGTCCCGCCAGGGTTCGAGCGAGCGCTCCGGGTATCCGACCCACCTGCGTCCGACACAGAGTCCGGTGACGAACGCGACCCGTCCGTCCACGGAGATCATCTTTCTATGGTCCCGGGTGAGCCAGCTCAACGGGCCATCGATGCGGGGAGGATTGAAACAGCGCACATCCGCGCCCGCGGCTCGGAGCCCCTTCCATAGACCCCGGGAGGTCTTACCCAATGCCCCGAGCCAGTCGTACATGACCCTTACCCGAACCCCTTCCCGCGCCTTTGCCGCAAGGAGGTCAGCAAAGAGTCTGCCCACGTCGTCTTCCTGCACGATGTAGTTCTCGAAGTGGATATACCGCCTGGCAGCGCCGATTGCCTCCAGCCACGCCGGGTAGTTCTCTTTTCCGTCCTTGAGCACCTTTATGCTGTTGCCCTTCGAGAGAGGCGCACCTGCCGTCCTCGAGAAGAGTTGCTCGGCCAGAATGCGCATGGGACGGGGTGTCTGGAGCTCCCGCTCTCTCGCCGCTATGTCGTCCATCTTCGTATTGTATCACAGCCGCCCGCTCAAAGGCAGAATTACCTTCGAGGCCAAAGGGCTTGACCGCCTTTCGGACCGGATGTTATGAGATAGGTGAAGGGCTGTCGCGGAAGGGCATTGCTTGAGAGAAGGGGAAAACGAAATGAGCGAGGCAAGTGTGTTTCCTCAAATAAGGAGGGATTTTTGAAGCAGATCGAGATGCGTCCCATAGGTCTCATCCACTCCCCGTACTCCGAGAAAGAAGAGACGCCGATTCAGGGGGTCTTTAGCCCCCAGGGCGAGGGATGGGTCGAGGTCTTCCCCGAATATGCGGAAGGGCTTAAAGACTTGGAGGGGTTCTCCCACATATTCCTCCTCTACGCCTTTGACCGGGCAGGGGCCATCCAGCTCGTGCGGCCCACCTTTCTCGACGACCTGCCGCACGGCCTCTTCGCTTCCCGCCACCCCGCGCGGCCGAACGGCATAGGCTTGACCATTGTTGAGCTGGTGAGGCGGGAAGGAGCCATCCTCCGCGTGAGGGGCATCGACACGCTCGATAACACACCTCTCCTCGATATCAAGCCCTACATCCCCAGATTCGACTCTTTTCCCCATGCGAGGGCCGGCTGGACCGAGGGCAAGAGATTGAGAGCCAAGCCCGCGGGCAGGGAATAGGCAAAAAGAGAGCGCCTTCTTTTCTCAAAGGAAGAGGGAAGAGGCGCTCAGTAGTACGTGAAGTTGAGGAGATTCAGGCTCGTGAGGCCGTCATCGTGGATATCCACGATACTGATGCACCCGTAGTCCTGCCCCAGCCTGAAGAGGTTCTTCAGCCTCAAATCGAGGAGGGAGAAAATCATGATCCTCAGGATGCCGGCATGGGCGACAATTGCCACCTTACTCCCCCGCAGCTCGTCCACGATCTCCTTGAGCCTGCCCATGCTCCTCTTACGGGCATGGCGGAACGATTCTCCCTGAGGAGGGGGATTGGCGCCGGGATCTGCAATCCATCGGGCATGCTCTTCAGGGTACCTCTGGCTGATCTCATCGAAGCTGAGCCCCTCCCACAGGCCGAAGTCCACCTCGTCGAAGGCGGGCTCGATCCCTATGGTGAGGCCTTGGGCCTTGGCAACAGCCTTGCCGCTCTCGATGCTCCTCGACAGGGTAGACGTGAAAACCCTGTCCAGGCCGAATGGAGCGAGAAAGGCGCCTGCCCTGTCCATCCTCTCCAGGCCTTTCGGCGAAAGGGGCACATCGAGGCGGCCCTTGTATACCTTCTTCGATTCCTCGTCTATCGTGTTTCCGTGTCTTATGAGAAAGAGCCTCGTCGTCCTACCCAAGCTTTCTCCTTTCCGGACTGGGGTGTATTCGAATGGCTCCAGGTCGCTCTGGTACGCCATCTTAGCTTGATCTCTCGGATCTTTTTGGGAAACCGTCTACCAACGCGTGCGGCCGGTTTTGAACTAGTGTCTCGTCCGCAAGCCCGGAGAGACGCTGAAAGTGAGCACGTTCGTCTCGTCGACCCGCTTCTGTTCGATATTGTCTATCATCTTCTTGATGAGCCGTGCGGAGGCTCTGCTCTTCTCGTCCGCCGGACCCTCCTCTCCCTGGAAAACCACGTCTGCCAGGAGAATGTTGAAAGCCCTACCACGATCGGCAATGACGATCACCAGCTTCCCCCAATGGTCATGCTTGCACGTGACAACGATGTCTTTGCCTTGGCCCGCCTCGGCTCGTTCGACGATAGTGGTCAGGGCCTCCCGAAGGGCCGCCCCCACCTCCTCTATCCGTTCCCCGGTGAAACCCTCCTGCCGCTCCACGGAGGACACAAAATCAAGGAGCTCCGGCACGGAGGACATCAGGGCAGGCCGGGTCATCTCACCGATGATATTAGGTGCGTTGCCTGTCCCGAGAGAACCGTTGCTTCCCTCCTCCACCATGAATATCCCTCCTCTTTCCGCCTTTGTCGAACATTTTACGCGATGGGGGCGACAAAAAGCAACGGTCGTGGGTGTGAAGGTCTATGTGTCTCGGCCAGCC
>CAYZAF010000172.1:0-5418 GCA_964476435.1 uncultured Syntrophaceae bacterium | reverse complement strand
TTTTCGTGCTCCACCGTACCCTTTTCCCCCATGAAGAGCCTCTCGAGCGCCTTTTTATGGCGCCCCGTGTTCCATCTGTCCGCAGTACCGCTCTCTTTGCGCTGCTTCTCCTCCTTCTTGACGTGGCTGCTCCTGTCCCTCCTCTTGTCTATCTCCCGCCACGAAGGCCTCTCGTCATCATAGTCACCCATGGTCACCTCCTGGGCTAGGATAGGGAATATTAGCTCTTCAATCATAGCACATATGAGGGGATCCGCGGAAAGAAGTCTATGGGACAAAAAAAGGGCCCCGAGAAGGGCCCTTTACAGGGGGTCTTCTGGGTTACAGCTTGACTACGTTAGAGGCCTGCATGCCCTTAGGTCCTTCTACAATATCGAAGCTGACCGCCTGACCTTCGGTCAACGATTTGAACCCGTTTTCCTGTATGGCGGTGTAGTGGACGAATACTACCGTACCATCTTCCCCGTTTATGAACCCGAATCCCCTCGAATCGTTAAACCATTTCACCGTCCCCTTTGGCATTTCGATTACCTCCTCCTTCAGTTCGTAAGATCGCGGAAACGTTACACGTTTCCCCCTCATAGCACTACAAGAAGCATGCCACCATAAGGACCAAGAGCCGCGCACCTGCCCTAGGCGGGAAAATAAGCCTCTGAAGCGGATCGATAGTGCGTGAACGGGAATCCCTCTGACCAGTCGGTGTCTCAAAGAAAGAGACACTGTCTTGGATCATGAGATTTGTCTCGGATTACGAGACAAATCTCCTATTCCTCTGTTTCGTATCGGAAGGCGCCGTGCCCTAAGAGCTGAAGGGGTATCTACAAAACAGCCTCTTCTTCACTGCTTCGCCCCTATCGCCTTCTCGATGGCGGCCTGGGCGGTCTTGTAATCCCTGAGAGCCGCCGTGTACGTCACCTCGGCATTGGCTCTGGCAACTACAGCGTCTGTCACTTCCAGAGGGCTCCCGACGCCCGCCTCGTATCTGCCGGTAGCCAGCTCTACGTTCTCTCTGGCCTGCCTTACGGAGACCTCCGATGCGAAGATTCTCTCCGACGCATCGCGGAGATTGACGTATCCCTGCTGTACCTGAGAGTAAATGTCCAGGCGGAGGGACTGCTCGTTGGCACTGGCCGTGCCGAAATTGCCCCTCGCCTCCATCTCCTGGTAGCGTGTGAGCAATCCGTTGAAAACAGGGATGGAGAGGGTCAACCCATAGCTCCACTGGCTCTGGAGGGGGAAATCGAAGCCCGTGTAGCCGTATGAGCCGTTGGCGGAGAGCTCAGGCAGGTAGCCTTTGCGGGCCAGGGCGATCGATTCCTTCGATGCGTCCGTTCTCTTTATCTGAGCGAGCAGGTCCGGCCGCTGGGCGTAGGCCTGGGTAAGGGCATCCTCGAAAGAAAGGTCGAATTTCGTGTAGAGGAGCGCGTCCTCAAGACCATATTCGGGGGCGCTCGGAATGCCCATGGCATTGTTAAGAGCCACAATGGCAAGCTTTACCTGGTCTTCTGCGGCAATGAGGCTTACCTGCGCATTGGACAGATTCACCTCTGCCTGGGTGACGTCGAACCGGGACTTTGTCCCGACCTCGAAGAAACCGCGCGCCTGGTCGAGGTGCTGCTGAAACTGATCAACCGACTGCTTGGCCACATCCCGGTTGCCCTGGGCCTGCAGCACGTTGTAGTAAGCCTGCTTCACATTGAACACAACCGTCTCCTGGGCGTTGACCAGATCGAATCGCGACGCATCCGCGTTGAGCTTGTTGATTCTTACCTGAGATGGCGTCTTGCCAAAGTCATAAACGACCTGGGTCACATTGATGCTCCCCGTGTAAAGATCATAGCTGCCGATGGTCATTGGAGTCGGGCTCGAGGGGAAGATGCTTGGCAAGCCGCCCCCCACCGGCACGATCCCGAGGCCCACGGTCGAGGGCGCCGGCGAGACCCTGGAGTAAGCGGCTGAGGCATTCACCTGGGGGTAGTAGTTCGATTGGGCCTCTCCCACCCTGGCTTCGTTCGCCTTCACCGTATGGCGTGCCGCGAGAATGGTGGGCTGACTCTTTAGGGCGATCTCGATTGCCCGGGACACGGTCAAGACCTCACCCTGGCTCAGGTCCTGGCTGAAGCTCAAGCAGGGTAGGGCAGAAACCACCATGGCCCATAGCAGGCCGGCAAGCCGAAAGCCAGCCTTTCCCCTATGAGATCTTGACCAATGCGGCAATAGTACCCGGCGTTTCGGCTCCATCCTGGATCGGTTGCTCATGGGCTCTCCTAAAGGGGCGAGGAAAGGCACCCGTGCATGCGGCAAGCTGTTTTTGACCCTAGGAGCTTAGCATGGTCAGATGATCAATAACAATGCCCTAAGAACTCGCATGACCGCTGGGGCTTGAGCTTTGCCAAGGCAGCCCTTTCCGGTCAGGCCTTTAGGAGACTCTGGAGCCCCTCAGGAAGGCCCGTTTTCCTTGCAAAGAGCCCGCCCCATGCTTACATTATTTTGTTGTGAAAAGGCATGGGGAAAGGATGCGGTATACCTTAAGTTCGACAGATAAGCAACATATCCAAAAAACCGGAGGCATAGTATGAGAGACATGGGGACACCTCACAAGAGGATGCAAGAGCTGTGTGACTGCTACGCGGAGACAGACCCGCTCAAAGAGATGGCGATGATCCAATCCGACAAAGACAAGGAAGAGGCTGCCCTCAAGTGGCTTGCCCTCGCAGTGCTCCACGGCGTTGACCGGAACGCCAAGAAGATTTCCCTCGAGCTGACCTCGGACGGAAAGATCACCGTAACAGCGGAATACAGGGATACGGATCTTCCCACGCCCGGCCGGGAGATAGGGAGGAAGATCATAGAAGCGGCCAGACAGATCACCCACATCGAGGAGAAGAAGGGCGAGATACCCCTGGCGATCGGCATAAGGGACAGCAGCATCGAGATCCGCATGAACGTGAAGCAGGAAAACGGGGCAGAGAAGATTACCCTCGAGTTCGGGAAATAGACCGGCGGGGATCCGATGAAAGTCGCCGCGTTTAATGGATCTCCGAGAGCCGGCGGAAACACGGAAAGCCTTCTATGGGAAGTCCTCCGACCCATTGAATACGCGGGCCACGACGTGGCAAAATTCAACTTGAACGAGTTGAACATAAAGCCTTGCCAGGACTGCGGGGGCTGCGAAGGCACGGGTGTATGCGTCTGGAAAGATGACATGACCCTGATACATGCGGCCATCAGGGAGGCGGATCGCCTGATCCTGGCCTCTCCCATCTTCTTTTTCGGTGTTTCTGCCCAGGCCAAGACCATGATCGACAGATGCCAGGCATTCTGGTGCGAGAAGTACCTCTTGAAGCGGCCCATCCCGGAGGGGCCCCTCGGGAGAAAAGGCCTCCTCCTCCTTGTGGGCGGCATGAAGAAGGAGATTGGCATCCAGTGCGGCAATGCGACGGCTACGGCTTTCTTCAGGACTGTCAACGTACCGGAGCACGAGACGATGAGCTTCCTCGGCATAGATAAGAAAGGTGCGATCTGCGGCCACGAGACCGCGCTCAAAGACGGATACCTTGCCGGGAGAAGGCTGATCGGCCTTTCTTAAGAGTGGAGGCCCATGGGTTGACAGAAGGCGAGGGCGCAAGCCGCGTGAAGGACGAGCATATTCGGGTCTGTCTCGGAAAGAGCGTCGAGTCGAGGCAGACCACGGGACTCGAGAAGGTCCGCCTTTTGGGGGGATTGCCCGACTTCGCCGCGGACGAGATGGACGTACGCTGTCAATTCCTCGGAAAGTCGCTCGACCTCCCCCTCCTCATTGCCCCTCTCACAGGGGGTGGCACTAAATCGACACGCATCAACAGGATTCTCGCGGAGGCCGCGGAACAATGCCGGATAGGCATGGCGGTCGGTTCGGAAGCTGCCATGCTGGAGGGAGGAGCAGGCCGAGAATCATACATGGTCAGGCAGTTCGCGCCCACTGTTCCCCTCCTCGCGAACTTGGGGCTCATCCATGCAAAAAAGGGACGCGACTATTTTCTCGAAGCCGTCGAAGCCATAGAAGGCGATGCCATTACCGTGTATGTCAATCCCCTTCACGAGATCCTCCAGCGCCACGGGGAGAGGGATTTCAGGGGTGCCCTTGACGCCCTCGGGGATTTGGCAGAGGACTTCCCCTATCCCATTTTCCTCAAGGAGGTTGGCTTCGGTCTCCCCGAGCGCCTCTTCTCGTGGGCTTCCGAAAGGTCAATTGCAGGGGTTGACGTCGCCGGTCTCGGGGGCACGAACTGGGCTTTGATCGAGGGGCTGATGCAGGGCAAGGATTACACCCTTTACGGCCAATTGGGCATGTGCACGCGAGACGCCATCGTCTCTGCCCGGAAGCTCCTCAAAGAGGGACAGTACCTGATCGCCTCAGGCGGCTTGAGGACGGGAATCGACATGGCGAAAGCCTTCGCCCTGGGAGCACACCTCGCTGCCATGGCCCTCCCTTTTCTCCGGTGGGCTGACCAATCGACAGCAGTAGTGGTCCAGGGAGTAGAGAGACTTAAAGAACAGCTCCTCCTAGCCCTATGGTACTGCGGGTGCCGATCGATAATCGACCTGAGGGGGAGGTTCCTCCTGGAGCCCAACCTGCCGTAACCCTGCCGTTTTTTGTCTTGAAAAATCCTTCGACCTGGTTGATCATTAGGGGTCGCCTGGAGAAGCTAAGAAGAAGGCGGACTCGCTTTTCGACTTAGAAGGAGGAGAATCATGGGCCTGGTAAATGAAGCTTTCACTGACGGCGTATGCACGCTGATGCTCAACAGACCGGAAAAGAAGAACGCCATGAGCCTCGAGCTTCTGGAGGCACTTTATCATTCATTGTTGGCCGCCGATGAGAAGGAGGCTTCCATCATCGTCATTCGCGGGAGCGGCAAGACCTTTTGCTCGGGGGGCGATGTCGTGCAGTTCATGGAGAGCGACCAACCGGGCGTAAAGGTTGATGCCATGGCCGACTACCTCAACAGGAGCATCCGGCGGATACGGGAGACGCCGGCCATCGTCATCGCCGTCGTGGAAGGCATGGCTGTGGGCGCGGGCTTGAGCCTCTGCCTTGCGTGCGACCTTGCCATAGCCGAAAAAAATGCTACCATGAGCATGGGATATAGGAAGATAGGGCTCACCCCTGACGGGGGTGGAAGCCTCTTCCTGCCTCGCCTAGTCAACATGAAGCTCTTCAACGAGCTGTACTTCCTTTCACGCACCATCACCATGGAGGAGGCAAAAGGAATGGGCCTCGTCAACATGGTGGTCGATGCGGCGGAGATGGAGGGGAAGCTGGATAGCCTCATCAGAGACCTTGTGGCATTGCCCATGGAGACCACGCAAAAGGCCAAGGAGCTCGTCAATCTGACCCTGTGGCACGGTCTGGCCCCGCATCTGGACCGAGAGAGG
>CAYZAF010000171.1:0-4899 GCA_964476435.1 uncultured Syntrophaceae bacterium | reverse complement strand
GGTTTTATACCTCATCTGAAGCATCAGGTCCGTGCCGCCGGCAATGATCTTCGACTTCCCCTTGTACCGGCTCAGCATCGCCAGGGCTTCGTCAATGCTTTCCGGCTCCAGATACTCAAATCTCATCTGCTCTCCCGGCAGTTGTCCGTATGAATCATAGGTTGATTCCCTTTTTCGTTCTGGATCTCAGCCATAACCTGTCGGCAATTATTGGGGTTCAGCACCCCCTCCAGTTGCGAAGCCACGACCCACTACGTGGGTGCCCCGGCCTCCCCCCTCACCCTCGCTTTTCGCTCGGTGGCTTGGGTACCCTGTCCGCTCGGGAGCAGGGTCATTTATTATATTCTTAATATGTGAATCATATTCTCAATATACGATAATAATTTTCCCATTAACCGCCTTTCCCTGTCAAGAGAAAAAATTGTTTGACTATGGGCTAGTGTGGTGAAAAAGCTGGGTCGAAATGTCCTGAGTGGTCTTTAGGAGGGCTCCCAGAAGCGGCGAATGAGGATCACAGGCGATTCTCGATACGAGCCCGACGATGACGACCGCAGCAGGAGCTTTGTTGTCATGGTCAAAGATCGGTGCGCCTATGGCATGAACACCCAGCGACAATTCCTCCCGGCTGAAGGCGAATCCCTGGCTTCTTACCTCCTCGAGGCATTCTTCGAGAGCACCCCTATCCGTTATTGTCTTTGTCGTGTAGGCGACCAGTTCTCCCGCCAGAATACCCTCCACTGTCTTCGAGTCTGAAAAGGCGAGTATTGATTTCCCGCCCGGCGACACGTGAAAGGGGACCCTATCGCCGATCTTAGGCGCCACGGTGAGCGAGTTCCTTCCCTGGGCTATGTAGGCTACAATGAGGTCGCCGTTTGACACGGTTTCGAACACGACTGTTTCTCCGACTTCTTCGCACAGATCGACAAGGTAGGGCATGGCGATGTCCAGCAGGTTGCCCTGCAGCAGGCGGAAAACGGCTCTACCGAGCTTGAATGAAGACGGTCCGAGAGCGAATTTTCTCGTCTTCTCGTTGTGCTGAACAAAACCCTTCTGGCGGAGAATCTGAAGCATGCGACTCACGGTCGCCACGTGGAAACCGAGGCTCCGGCTCAGCTCAACTGTTCCCATCTCACGCCCGGACCTGGTGAACTCTGTAAGGACATCGAGGGCTTTCTCGATGGAGGTGATTTTCGGGGTCTTGTGTTTCACAGACTCTCTCGACCGATTCTCATACTTTGATATTTATTCTAACACTATGAAATATGCCGGTCAAGCCAAGTGAGGCAGCCGGAACATTTGCGCTAAAAGGCGCACGGGCAATTGCGAAAGCAAGGCTACATGCCAAGGTATGCCTCCCTCACCCTGTCGTCGCAGAGGAGATCGGCGCTCCTGCCCTCAAGGGCGATTCGGCCGTTTTCAAGGACATAGACCCTCTGGCTCAGTTCAAGGGACCTTTCCACCTCCTGTGACGCGAGGAGTATGGTAAGGCCATCGTCCTTGAGGGACTTCAGGGCGTCGAAGACAGCCGAGGTGAGAAGGGGAGAAAGCCCCTCTGACGGCTCGTCGAGCATGAGGAGCTTCGGCATCGCCATCAAAGCTCTCCCTATGGCAAGCATCTGCTGCTCGCCCCCGCTCATGAGGCCTGCTTTCTGGTGCGCCCTTTCCCCAAGGACAGGGAAGAGATCGTGCACCCTTCGAAGCGATTGAACGGTGTTCTTCCTTGCCTCCGGCAGGTAAGCCCCCATTTCAAGGTTGCCCATTACGGTCATCTTTGGAAAGAGCTGCCTTCCTTCAGGAACCTGTATGAGCCCCCTTTCGCATATCTCGTGAGGCCGGAGATTCTCGATCCTCTCATCCATGAAAAGGATCGTGCCGGAACTGCGCTTGATAAGCCCTGAAATAGTCTTGAGGAGCGTCGTCTTACCGCCACCGTTCGCCCCCACTAAAGAGACGCTCTCTCCTTCGTTGACAGTCAGCGAGATACTGTCTAGAACGGCATTGCCCGAATAGCCGACCGAGAGATTCTCTACTTTCAGCATGATCTCTTCTTTCCTAGGTATGCTTCTATCACCGTCTGGTTCCGCGCCAGTTCCTCGGGCGTCCCCTCAGCGAGCTTCATGCCGTATTGGATCACGCAGATCTTCTCGCACGTCCCCATAACTGCTTTCATCACGTGCTCGACGAGAAAAATGGTGATCCCCAGCTCATCCCTGATCCTGAAGATAAGCTTGACCGAATCTTGGATTTCTCTGTCGTTGAGGCCGGAGAATACCTCGTCCAAGAGGAGCAATTCGGGATTGATGGCCAGGGCCCGGGCCAGCTCGAGGCGCTTCTTCTCGGCAGCCACGAGACTTATGGCAGGCACATCCTTCTTTTCCTCGAGCCTCAAGAATTTCAGAATCTCGAGGGCCCTCTCTCTTCCCCTGGCCATGCTCTTGATATTCTCTCGGCCATAGAGGACCGCGGTCGTCACGTTATCGAGTACGGTCAGACCCATGAGGGGCCTCACGATCTGAAAGGTGCGGGCCAGGCCGAGTCTCGCGATCTCGTAAGGTTTGGACCTCGTAATGTCCCTGCCTTTGAAGATGACCCTGCCCGAATCGGCCGGGTAAAAGCCCGTTATGACATTGAAGAGCGTGGTTTTCCCTGAGCCGTTAGGACCGATGAGGCCGACGATCTGCCCTTTTTCAACGGAGAAGTCCAGGTTCGTGAGCGCCCTCAGTCCCCCGAACCTTCTGCTGACCTGCACACCCTCGAGCATCTTTCCCCCCTCCCCGTCACCCTCTCCGAGTCAGGCCTTTTGCGTACTGCAGTGCCCCATCAGGCATGAAAATGATCACCACAACGAGAAGGAGCCCGTAGAGGATTCTCGATATCTCAGCCCCAATGAAGGTAACGATAAGCTGGTTTGCCAAGCTGAGCACCACTGCGCCCAGAAGCGGCCCTCCCCAGGTCCTGCAGCCTCCGAAGAACGACATGAGAAGTATGAGGAGGCTCGTGTTCATGCTGAAGGTCATGTCCGGGTGCACGTACGACATATAGAACCCATAAATCCCGCCCACCACCCCTGCGAGGAAAGCCCCGAGAACGAAGGCCTTCATCTTCAGCCAGGGCGTGTTGATCCCCATGGTCTTGGCCACGTCCTCGTCCTCGCGGATCGCCATGAGTCCCGCACCGAACCTCGATTGCTCAACATACCTGACTATGAGGGTGATCACCATCGCGAGAATCAGCATGGTCTCATAAAAAATAGTCCTGTTTGCCTCGATGCTCAGGGGCATGAGCTTGTACCAGAGTCCCGTGCTCGACCCGACGAATTCCCAATTGAGAAAGACTAACTGCATCACTACCGCGAGGAGCAGAGACGAGATGGTGAAATAGGCGCCCTTCAGGCGGAGCACCGGATACCCAACCACGATTGCGAGGATGCCCGCAAAAACGCCCCCGAGAATCGAGGTAGCGAATGGCGAAAGGCCGTACCTGGACATGCAGACCGCGGTAGTATAAGCGCCGGTGGCGAAGAAGGCTATGTGCCCGAGGCTGACGTACCCCGTATAGCCGCCCAAAAGGTTCCAGCTTTGGGTCAAGGCTGCATACATGAAGACCGAGAAAAGAAGGGTGAGGAAGAAAAGGGGAGGCCTCACAAGGGGGAAGGCAACGAGGAGCACCATGACGAGAACGAAGATTAGCTTCCCCCTGAACCGGCGGTAATCTGTTTTGGCTGCTTCAGGGTGACCTGTCATACTAAATCAATTCACCGTAGCCGCACTTCTCTAGCCGGCGAACAGCCCTTCCGGCCTGAAGAGCAGGACAATCAAAAGGAGCGCGAAGAGGAGTACGTTGACCCAGGCAAAGGGCAGAAAAGCCGCACTGACGCCGATGATGAAACCGATGAGAAGACCTGCGAGCCCTGAGCCTATGACGCTGCCCACCCCACCCACGATCGTCACGAGAAAAACAAAGAGCGTCCATACGGAGTGCACCGAAGGATAGAAGGCATAGATCATCGCCATGGCCACACCGGCCGCGCCCGCCGAAGCAATGGAGAGGCCGAAGGTGACGAGGGAGACCCTCTCAGGGTTTATGCCCACCAGGGCAGCGCCAATCGGATTCTGCCACGTTGCCTGGACGCCTTTACCCGTGTACGTGCGATGAAGGAACCAGTAAAGCAGGGCGATGGCGCATAGGGATATGGCAAACCCGATGAGGGGCCCCTTGGAAATGGTGACGTCCCCGATGAACAGGGATCTACTTGTATAGGGGGGCTTCAAAACCCGGGGATCGGGCCGCCAGAACAGGGACATGAGATTCTCAACGACCGTGGCCGCACCAAAGGTAGCGACCATTGAGGCCATGACGATGTCTTTGGCCTTTGTGACGGGGAGTATGACTAGCTTGTAGACGATTGCTCCCACTAAAAACATGACTGCGGCGAGCAGAGGCAGGGACAGGATAGGATCTATCCCTGCCTTCACGAAGAGCCAATAGGCGAAGAACGCGCCGAGAACGGCGAAGACCGCGTGGGAGATGTTGAGAACCTTCATGGTTCCCCAGGTGAGACCGAAGCCCACGCTGAGGAGCGCATAAATTCCCCCCAGCAGCAGCCCGCTGATGATAGACTCAAGAACGTAGGACATCAGGCCCCGCGCCTCTTATTTGCTCCACGCCGGCCTCGGGTACATGAACTTTGCCTGGGCTACGTCTTTGGGCCATACGATCTCGTTCTTGCCCGCTCTGGACTGGACGGTGAAGTTGAAGGGCGGGGGCAGGCCCCTTGAATCGAACTTCACCCCTTTCCCGAAAGGCAGGTCGAAAGGACGGGACCGCAGGTAGTCCCTTATCTTCGTATCGTCCAGGCTGCCCGCTCCCTTTATGCCTTGCTCGAGCGTATACATCCAG